>JAOTTJ010000262.1 GCA_029864465.1 Gammaproteobacteria bacterium
CAGCGGCGGATTCACACCAAGCGGTGTAATAAACCCAGACCCGCCCGGGTCTTAGTCGCCGAGAGCCACTCCCTTGCCGGTCACGTCCGGTGTTAGGCTCATTTGCGAACTCTTGTTTGTTACGCCATTAGGAGAACCTGAATGTCCAAGAAAGCACAGTTGACGACAGTTGCGGGCGGCGTTGCCGCTGCGCTGGGTCTTGCCGCCGCCGCTACGATGCACACCGCCAGCGCGCAGGAAGGCATGGAAAAATGCTACGGCATCTCGCTCGCCGGTCAGAATGACTGCGCCGCCGGTCCGGGCACGACCTGCGCCGGCACCTCGACGATCGACTATCAGTCGAACGCCTGGAAGCTTGTCCCGCAGGGCACGTGTACAGACATCGAGACGCCGCACGGCAACGGCTCGCTCGAGAGCTCCAACGGTCGCGTCCCGGGCTGATCGATGCAACTTTCGGGAGCGGCTAACCCCCCCAGCATGGCTCCCGCCGGCCTGAGGCCGGTGCCGGCTGCTGCCGGCATCGGTCTCAAGCCGACCCATTACGGTGAGCTTCTCGACAGCCGTCCTAGCCTCGCCTTCCTCGAGATCCATACCGAGAACTACATGGGCGCGGGCGGTCCGCCGCATCGCTACCTCGAAGCGCTGGCGGGCATTTACCCGCTGTCGTTTCACGGAGTCGGCGCCTCGTTGGGGGGCGCTGATCCACTGGATTCACAGCATCTCGCGCGCTGGCGCGAGCTCGTCGATCGCTACGAGCCTTCGCTCATCTCCGAGCACGTCGCCTGGACCGGTCACGCCGGCCTCGCGCTGCACGATCTGCTGCCCGTACCCTATACGACCGAAGCGCTGAACCTGCTCTGCGAGCATATCGATGCCATGCAGTCCGTGCTCGGCCGCCAGATCCTCATCGAGAACCCGTCGCGCTATCTCGATTTCCTGCAATCGGAAATGACCGAAGCCGAATTTCTCGTCGAAGCCGCTCGGCGCACCGGCTGCCGCCTGCTGCTCGACATCAACAACGTCTACGTCAGCGCCTGCAATCAGGACGAGGACGCGCGCGCCTACCTTGCCGAGATACCCGGCGAGCTCGTCGCCGAGATTCATCTGGCGGGTCACGCCGTCAGAACGACGGCTTCCGGGCACGAGCTGCGCATCGACGATCACGGCAGCCGCGTCTGTACCGACGTCTGGCGACTCTACGCTGAGACGATCGAGCGAATCGGCGCGCGCCCGACGCTCATCGAATGGGATACGAACGTGCCTGCGCTCGATGAGCTGCTCGATGAAGCTTGCCGTGCCGACGCCGTCGCGGCCGATGCGCTCGCAGCCGTCGAGGGAGTCCCCGATGCAGCAATTGGCTAACCTGCAGGCAGACTTCGCCGATTTTCTGCTTGCGCCACCGCAGCGCGCAGCGACCGCGAGCCTCGCCGATTGTGTGGCGCCCGGCGGTGCACCGGCCGAGCAGCGCCTGGCCGTCTACAAGAACAACGTGCATTCCCAGCTCGTGGATGCGCTCGCAGCGACGTTCCCGGCCGTGGAGCGGCTCGTCGGTCAGGAGTTCTTCCGCTATGCCGCACGCGAGTACGTCGGAATTCACCCACCGCGCCGGCCGACACTACTCGGTTACGGCGATCGGTTTCCCGAGTTTCTCGGCCGCTTCCCGCCCGCGACGACAGTACCTTATCTGCCCGACGTTGCTCGGTTGGAGCTGCTGTATCTAGAGGCCTATCACGCAGCTGAGGCCGAAGCGCTCGACGTGGAGCAATTCACTGGCCGGCTTACTGCCGGCGTAGACGATACTGAGCTTGGGCTGCATCCATCAGCTCGCCTCATGCAGTCGAGATTCCCCGTCTCGCGTATTTGGGAGCTCAACCGCCAGGCGGAAACCTTGCAGGGCAAAACCAAGATACCCGGCGAGGCGGAGCATTTATTGATCATTCGGCCACAGGCCAGCGTCGAGGTCAGACGGCTGAGCCCCGGAACGTATGCCGCGCTGAGCGCGCTCGACCGCGGACGCCCGCTCGAGGCGGCGCTCGCAGCCGGCGAGCGCACCGAACCCGGCATCGATCTGACTCACCATCTGAGATCGCTCGCCGAAGGCCAAACATTCCTGCTTACGGAGAATCGACTATGAGTACTACAGCCGACGTCGTGGCACCTCAACACAGTCGCGCCACGCCAGTCGAAATCGCACGGCGCCTGATCGCCCGCCTCGAGCAGGTGTCGTACGACACGCTGATCAGCACGCCGGCACGTATCTTCATTGCCATGACGTTCTGGCTGTCCGCCCGCACGAAGGTCGACGGCCTGCTCAGCGTCAATCAGTCGGCTCTCTTTCTGTTCGAGTACGAGTACTCGCTGCCTGTCATCTCGCCACGGTTAGCCGCGTATCTTGCGACCTATGCCGAGCATCTGTTTCCGCTGCTGCTGATCGTCGGGCTGGGCTCGCGCTTGAGCGCCGGCGCGCTACTGATCATGACCGCCGTGATTCAGTTCTTCGTCTATCCGGGCGCGTGGTCCACGCATCTGCTATGGGCATCGGCACTGGCCTTCATCATCTTCCGCGGGCCAGGCCAGCTGTCCGTCGATCACTGGCTTCGCGGTCGCCTACTCGGCTGAACTCGGCACCGTGAGTCTCGAAGGCGTTCTCATGAGCGCCCGAAGCACAGGGACACGAACCTCGATGATTTGAACCCTCCTAACCGTGACCTGACCACCACGGCTTACGTTCCCCTAGCCCATTGGTCAGGGTTCCGGGCACCTCTTCGGGGGTGCCCGAATCTTTTCACCCGCCCAACTGCGGCTACAATCAACGGGCGCCGAGTCCGATAACAACAAGGAGAGGATGATGAGCACCGAATCACGCCTGCAAATTCCGCTATTCACGCTACGCCTGGGGGTTTTCATCGTCATGCTGATGTGGACGCTCGACAAGTTCGTCAACCCAGCACACTCCGCCGCCGTGTTCGAGAATTTTTACTTGATCAGCGGCTTGGGCTCCACAGTCTTCCTGATCATCGGGCTCCTCGAGCTCGCCCTCATCGTCGGCTTCCTGCTCGGCGTCAAAAAGACGATAACCTATGGCGCAGTGCTGATCTTGCACTCGGTCTCGACGCTGTCGTCGTGGCAGCAATATCTCGGCTTCGACAGCCTGCTGTTCTTCGCAGCCTGGCCGATGCTCGCGGCCTGCTATGCGTTATTCGTTTTGCGCGACCTCGACACTAAGTTCACGCTCGCGCAGTTCGCTTGACGCCACCGTAAGGACTGGCGCACTCACCGGCCTGCGACCATTGCGCCTGGGGCGGGGCGTGCGAAAAATTTGCCGCGGAACCATTGACCGGAGACCGGCTGCGACGCTACGGTAAAAATCGACGCAGAGGGGCCTCGATGAGTCGCAAAACCACTGTTTCAGCCGCTTTCTTCTCGATTACGCTGGCAGCAGGCCTGGCGGCGCCGGCGCGTGCCACCGATGTCGTCCTTTGCACGGACGAGGGGCGAATCATCTTCGAGCTCTTCGACGAGCAGGCGCCCGAGCACGTGGCCAACTTCCTCAATTATATGGACCAGGGCTATTACACCGGGACCGTGTTTCACCGTGTCATCGAGGATTTCATGATCCAGGGAGGCGGCCACGACCGCGATCTGCGGCGTAAACCGACCCTCGATCCGGTACCGAACGAGTCCATGAACGGAGTCAGCAACGCCCGCGGCACACTAGCCGCGGCGCGAACAGACGATCCGGATTCGGCCACCTCGCAGTTCTTCATCAACCTCAGCGACAACGACGGGTTGGATGGCTCGGCCACAGGCCTCGGCTATACGGTCTTCGGCCGCGTTCGCGAGGGTATGCGCGTCGTAGATGACATCGCGGCGCTTCCAACCGGCCCGGGCGGGCAGTTCGCTGCCGACGTAACCGACCCGCTCGTTGCGATCACGGCAACCGCACGCTACATCGAGCCGCCATTTCCCGAGCTGGCCGACGACGACCGGCTCGACGAGATCCGACGGCAGATCAGCGATCGCATCGACGCCGAAGACCTCGTCGCGGCCGCGACCTGGTTCGATGCGTATCACTCCGAGTGCGGAGAGATGACGGCGGATCTGCGCATCACCGAGGCAACCGTCTGGATGGTCACGAACCGCAAGCCTACGTCCGTCGCAGCGCTCAATGAATATTTCCGCATCGCAAGCCCACGACACGGTTCCTACGAAGTCGCACAGGCGCTCTACGAGATGCTCGTGCCCGACGGCGCAGAGAACATCGTCGCGGCACCATCCGCGGCACTCGCCCAGCTGGCCGGCCAATGCCTGGTCGATGAGTTGCCGGAACTGCCCGACGGTGGCACAGCCACGCTCGACGAGATGATCGCCGCCCAAGAAGCCGTTAGAGACTTCATGGCCAGGAGCGAGGATTCGATCGACTGCCTCGACGAAGCCAGCAAGGAACGCGAGCTGACCGACGATCAGCGCAGCCTGCTCATACGTGCGCACAACGACACGGTCGACGTCATGGAGGAGATTGCCGGCACGTTCAACGCTCAGATCGGAATCTTCCGCGAGCGGGAATAGGGGGGTCGGAGTAAATTGGGGTCGAATCGCGACTTTTCCCACCGGGATTTGCTGCCGCAAACTCGAGTGGTGACTTACGGCTCGCTCCCAATTTACTCCGACCCCGGTTTAGTTTACGACGAACGCAGCCTGACCCGAAGCTAGATGGCGGGCTATTACAAAGGCAAGCGCAAGCGCAATCTCTACGATCCGAGCAGTGCCAAGCCGTACAAGCTCAGCCGCAGCAAGATCGACCGCTACATCGAACGTAAGCGCTGATTC
>JAOTTJ010000026.1 GCA_029864465.1 Gammaproteobacteria bacterium
GTCGTCCTCGTATTCCAGGCCGTCCGCGGGGCGTTGCAGCCGTTCGATATGCAGCAGGCGCGATCCATCTCGAGCCGGAAAACCGAAGACGATGATTTCGTCGCCGGCGAGAAGCGTTTCAGACGTGATGCCCTGTTCGGCCATGTCCTCGACATCGTCCATTTCGAGCGTCCACGTTTCCGTCTGTCCGGAGTCATGAGTGATATCGAGACGAATCCGAGAGTGCGGATTGCGCATCAGCACTTCGACAACGGTGCCTTCGACAGTAACCGCTTTGCTCGGGTCGTACTGTCCGGCGACCGAATGATGCGCGTTGGAGATGACCGTAGTTAACAAAGCCGCGAAACCGCTTGCGGCAACAATTCGACGGCGTGCGGTATCCACCGCGCTGAGCCTTAGTCTTAACGAGTTGCTCACCAGAAAAATCAAGCCTGCCGATCAACGACCAAGCGATGTCCACTCCCGGCTGGGAGCAGACATCGGCGTGTACCCACCAGAGCCTGAATAAAATACAGGCTACGCTTGTTCGCGAGGCTAGTCGTTGACGTTCAAGGCGAAGCAGTACAACAAGCCGTCACCGCCCGAGGCTCTGAGCGCAGCCGGGCTGCAGCCCCGGGAGTCATGCGACGACGCCCAGGCAGCAAAGTCATGATGTCCGACGCGAGCTTTGTTGTTGCCATCGCTGCTGCTCGTCCAGTTGTTGCAGGTCATGTCTTCACCGGCAGGGTAGGCCATACCGTCTTCTGTCGAGCCAGTTAAAATGTCATGCCGGTTCGGCACGGCGAATGATCCCGGAATGACGCGGCCACGCTCATCGAGGCCCGTCTCAGCGCTAATGCGATGCATGAGGTTGTGCAGGGATTCCAGATCCGCAGCAACCCGGTAGCCGTTCACGTTGAACCACGGGCCGGGTCCGATACGGTCACGAGCGTTAACGGCATTCGCACCCTGGGTGCTCAGATATGCGCGCCAGGTTAGATGGCCCTGATCGACGCTCTCTGCCAGGTTCTGGCAGATTGCATCAGCACCCGCCAGTCCTCCCAAGTTGGCACCGTTGCCGGAGCCCTGGCTTGTGATGAAAAACGACATCGGTCCGGTCGGAGGCTGCGCTTGAGCCAGCCCGGCAAACGCGAGACAAATGACCCCCACGCCGCGAAGTACGAACTTGTTATTGATATGCACGATTGTTTCCCCCAACTAGCGGAATTATCAGATGAAGATCGATAATAGCATCGGCTACAGACTTCAAGCGATTTCCGGCTAGACTTCGGGGCCGGTGGAACTTACTTTAGACGGTCGTGCTAGCGTGCCTGTGGCCGCTACTGACGGAATTCAGCCGTTACCGGTTCGAGAAAACCCGGACAAATATTTGATTTCATAAGGAGAACTTGATGCTCAAGACGAGAGTGAGCGCGTTGTTGGTCGGTTGGATCGCTGTGTTCGGGCTCGTGTCTCAGGCCTTTGCTCAGATGCCCGAGCTGCGACGCGCAGATCCGAATCACGTCCCGGTTTTCTCCATCAGTCACGTCAACGGCGGTGTCTACCGAGCGTCAGTGGACAACCACGCCACGCTGTTCATGGTCACGCCGGACGGTATCGTCTTGGCAGATCCTATTGGCCCGGGGTTCGCAGCGTGGCTCAAAGAAGAGTTCGACACCCGTTTCGGCGTTCCTGTCCGCTATGTCGTCTATAGCCACTACCATTGGGATCACGCATCCGGCGGTGGCGTGTTTGCAGACACCGCAGAGTTCGTCGGCCATGCGAACATGTTGACGCATCTCGCATTGCCGCCGCCGACCACGACGCTCGCGGACGTCGTCGGACAATACGAGCCTGTCGCAGCGCTGGATGTGAACGGCAACGGCGTCGTCGAGGAGAGCGAGGTCCCGATCGACATTCAGCGCTTCTACGGGTCCGACATGACCCAATTCCCGGGCTTCGATGCCAATAAAGATGGCGTCTTGAGCGGTGCAGAAGTCGTGCGCGGCCCGGTCAGTCTCGTGCAAGCACCGAATATTACCTTCACCGATGAGATCGAGATTACGCTCGGCGGCAAACGTGTGACGTTGACCTGGCTCGGGGAAATGAACCACTCCAAGGATTCGAGCATGATCACGTTCCCGGATGACGACGTGCTGATGGTCGTGGACTTTATTTCGTTCGGGCGGCTTCCGAACAGAGAAATGGATTACGAGAACGGCATGTTCGAGGAGTGGATGACGGCGATTCGGGAAACGGAGGCAATGGCGAAAAACTTCGAGTTCGTTTCTACCGGCCATGGACCCGTCGGCACCTGGGAGGACGTCATGGCGTGGCGCGAGTATCTCGAGAAGCTCCAAGCGCAAGTCGCCGCTGGGATCGCGGCGGGTCGAACGCTCGAGCAGATGCAGCGGGACATCACGATGGACGAATACAGCGATTGGTTCGGCTTCGATTGGGTCGACGAGAACGTCCTCGGCATGTATCACTTCCTGACCGACTAACGGTGCGAACGTAAAACCCTGCGCCCGCGATACGGCGGATCTGACGCTGCTCAATCGGTTGGCGGATAAACCCGATCGAAGCTGTCTCGGTTCGGCATCTCGATGGCCGGGAGTGTCTGCGCGTCGATAACGTCGTCCGCTTGGATGATGCCGTTGAGGTGCAGCAGATGCGCCGTGACCGCATAAGCCTCGTCATCGGTCAGCGTGTGCGGTGTCTGATACGGCATCGCGCGGCGCACGTAGTCGAATATCGTCGTCGCGTAAGGCCAATAGCTGCCGATGGTCTTGGCGGGGTTGTCGGTTGCAAGGCTGCCGTGGCCGCCGACGAGCCGGTCGTTGAGCAGGCCTTCGCCCTGCAGGCCGTGGCAGGCCGCGCACTTCGCCGCGAATATCGACGCCCCTTCGCTAGGCGTGCCCGACCCGACTGGGAGACCGTCACCGTCGGCGCCGATGCTGATATCCCAACCGGCAATTTCCTCCGGTGTCGCCTCGATCCCGAGGTTCGGTCCTTCCTGGCTGCCCCCGGTCAGTGGCCACGTCAGCGCCGCGCAGACGCCCGCGACGATCCACTTAGACGTGGACATTGGTCACCTCGTTGTTTGCCGCAACCTGCCAACCCTCGATCCCGTTGATGTGATACGCGAAGCGTGTGCCTTTCTCGGCAATGAGCGCCTCGCGTGTCGGTTGTACGGTGCCGGTCTCGTCGACTGCGCGGCTCATGATCACAGCGGAGCCACCGTCCCAGCGCCAGGGCAGTCGAAAGCGTGTCAGCGCCTTGGACAGCACAGGCTCGGTCAGCGCGGCCTCGGCCCAGCTTTCTCCGCCGTCGGCGGAAATCTCGACACGCCGAATGCGGCCAGCCCCCGACCAGGCCAGCCCTGAGATTTCGTAGAGCCCCGGACCTTGCATCGCAAGGCCCGGTGACGGCGAAGTGATGACGGACTTAACGCCCATTTCGAATGTGAACATCAGCGACCGTCCGTCCGGCAAGAGATCGGTGTACTTCGATGTCTCGTCCCGCGTCATCGTCGGCTCGCGAGTCACCGCGATGCGGCGAAGCCATTTGACGCTGATGTTGCCTTCCCAGCCCGGAAGAAAGAGCCGAACCGGATAACCCTGCTCGGGTCGGAGCGCTTCGCCGTTCTGGTAGATCGCGAGCAGCGCGTCGTCCATGGCCTTGGCGAGCGGCACGCTGCGCGTCATGGCCGCGGCGTCGGCCCCCTCCATGAGCAGCCACCGGCCTTGAGGGTCGACACCGGCCTCCTCGAGCAGCACGCCAAGCGGGATCCCGGTCCATTCGCTGCAGGAGAGGAGCCCGTGAAGTTGTCCGCAGGTCCCGGACTGAGGCGCCGCAGCGATGATCGTGCGGCTGTTGCCCGAGCACTCGAGAAACTGAATACGCGAAACCATCGGATAGCGATGCAGTGCGTCCATCGAGAAGACTAATGGGCGTTCGACGAGACCGTGAATGAGCAGTCGGTGCTGCTCGGGATCGATGTCGGGAATGCCACTGTGGTGGCGCTCGAAGTGCAGGGCGTTTGGCGTGATCATGCCGTTCAGGCGCTCGAGCGGCGTGCGCGAGGCGCCCGCACCTGTCGTGCCCGCTGCCGGCGTGGCGACGTAGCGCTGCACACCCGCCTCGAAACGTGACCGTCGTCCGTAGCCGCTCAGCGGCGCGCCTGGCGCTTTCATCCACTCGGGGACCTCCGGGGGCGGCGCAGCCGTTACGTGCCGCGCCGTGAGCAGCCCGAGCGCGCCGGCGCCAAGCGTCGCTGCGCCGCCGGTCAGGAACAGGCGCCGATGCAGGAGGCCGTTGCCGGCCACGGGCTCTAGAGTGGACGTAATTTGTTGGTTTTGCGACATTTGAAGCGCTCTGGGATGGGTTGGACCGAGGCCCGATACTATATACGCTGTACCCGGTTAAGTCGTAACTCGCCGGGTTTCGCAACAAGATTTGCAGAACCATTCTCTCCGGGCGTATCTTTGTCACACGTTTCAACCAGCGACAGCAGGTCTCGCGATGCATATCTCGACGTCACTACCGAATCTCGCTACCGCAGCATTTATCGTATTCATGATCGGCGGCATGGCCTCTGCCCAGCAGCCATCGGCACCTTCGGATGCAGCCGCCTATACCGAGGGGGTGACGGGGGCCGGCCAGCCCGATGAGGCAGCGCTGCAGCGTTTCAAAGGCGAAGGCGGCGTTGCCGTCATCGACTTGCGTCTCCCGCACGAGCCCCGTGGCCTCGAAGATGAGCGCGCGGCCGTCGAGAGTCAGGGAATGAGCTACATCCCGTTGCCGATCGATAGCCGGACCGATATTACTTTTGATAAGGCCCAGGAACTCGATCGGATTCTCGCCGAAATCGACGGGCCCGTGCTCATCCATTGCGGTAGCGGCAATCGCGTCGGGGCGCTGATGTCGCTGCGCGCGAGCATAAACGGTGCCGACAACGAGATAGCCGTCGAAGCCGGTATACAGACCGGCCTCACTGGTCTAGAGCCTATCGTCCGGGAGCGGCTGCAGGAGCGCTAAGCCGCTTCGATTCGGTTCGCCCCCTGACGGCGGCTCTGCTTCTTGCGGGCCCTCCGCATAGCGTCTTGCGGTCATTTCCAATATATTAACGCCCGCTCGCAGGCGCCCCGGAGACCATCGCCAGTTGATTGTCAGCGTCGCAGCCTGACTCGACGCGGCGTATCGCCGCGTCCACCCGACTTAGACGGAATCGGAACTCGTATGAGGGGACAAAACACTCGCCGTTCATTGCTCGGTCTGTTGAGCTACTTCGGCCTGTTGTCCTTCGTTAACGCTCAGCTCAGTCAGGACTTTGTCGTCCCCTACACGGACCAGGAGCCGGAGCTCGCCGATTTCACAGGCATGCTGCCGTCCGAGGCGATGCGCGAAAAGATGGCGATGGTTACCGATTTCGTTCAGCGAGAGCCGGACGGCGGTGCCCCTTCGACCCAGCGCACGGAAGTTTACCTCGCCTTTGACGAGAATAATTTCTACGCAGTCTTTCTCGCGTTCGACGATGAGCCCGACCAGGTGCGCGCAAACCTGTCGCCGCGCGAGAGCATCGACAACGACGATGTCGTCGGCGTTCTAATCGACACGTTCAACAATCAGCGCACGGGCTATTCGTTTCGATCGTCGCCGCTCGGCGTGCAGTCGGATGGTCGTTGGCAGGAGGTTTCCGAGTCGCCAGGCCTCGACACCTCTTACGAAGCGGTTTGGGATTCCGATGGGCAGCTGACGGACCAGGGTTATATGGTCAAGCTCGCGATCCCGATGCGTACGCTGCGCTTTCCGGAAGCCAATCAGCAGACCTGGCGAATCATGCTCGAGCGCCAGATTCCGCGGACCAGCGAGCAGGCCTATTGGCCGGCCTATTCGAACACGATCCAGGGGCGGTTGAACCAGGCCGCGCGCATGACGGGCGTCACCGACGTTTCTCCGGGGCGGAACATCTTACTGATCCCGTTCGCGTTCGCGCGCGACTTTGACGTCCTCGATCCTGATAGGCCCGGCGGCCCGGGGTTCAACGCCGATACCGAGGAGAATCTCGGGCTGGACGCGAAATTCGTCTTCCGCGACAGCCTCGTGCTCGATGCGACATTCAACCCCGATTTCAGCCAGGTCGAGTCGGATCAGCCGCAGGTGACCTTGAACCAACGGTTCGAGGTGCGCTTTCCAGAGCGGCGGCCGTTCTTTCTCGAGAACGCGGATTACTTCGCGACAGAGGGTTCGCTCCTGTTCACACGCCGTATCGTCGATCCGCAAGTCGGCTTCAAGTTCACGGGACGTCAGGGCGCCTGGGGTGTCGGTTCCATGGTCATGAACGACGAGGCGCCGGGTCAGGGCAGGGCGCCTACCGATCCGCTCGCAGGCGAGACGGCCGACATCGGCATCCTGCGCGTATTCAGAGATTTCGGCGATCAGTCGCGCGTCGGCATGCTGTATTCGGATCGTCAGTTCGGTGATTCTTGGAATACGATCAACAGCGTCGATACGCGCCTCAAGCTCAACGAGACCTGGTCGACGATCCTGCAGTTCATCGATTCGGAGACGCTGCTCGAAAGCGGAGAGCGACTCAGCGGCGTGCAGCGAAACATTCGGCTCGATCGCAGAGGTCGCAATCTCAGGATGCACGTTCATAAAATCGATACGACGGCCGGTTTCAGGGCGGATCTTGCCTTTCTGAACCGCAACTATTCTCCCGACAGTGACGGCATCCACTGGAATACGACTTATCTCTTTTGGCCAACCGACTCGAGGATCAACAGCTGGGGGCCAACGGTCAGGTTCAATCACATTGACGATCAGACCGGCTTACGCATTTACGCCCAGACTCGCCCGGAGATCGAATTCAACTTCGACGGGCAAACGTCGCTCGCCATCGGCACGGAGAAGCTCAGGGAGCGGTTGCGGCCTCAGGATTTTCCTGGCCTCGCCGACAATCGTGACTATCCACAAGAGACGGTATTTGTCTCGTTCGAGACTCAGGCGCTCGCAACACTCGGGTTATCTGCAACTCTCGAATCGGGTGAGGCGATCAATCTATCACCGCCTGTCGGCGTTGAGCCGGAAGTCGTCGACGCGTCCAAGGCGGAGCTCACGGCGTTCTGGCGACCGATTGACAGGTTGCGGATCGACAGTACGTTTCTTTATACCGAGCTCGAGGACCCGAACGGCGCAGGCTCGATCTTTACGAATGAAATATTTCGAACGAAATTCAACTACCAGTTCACGAAGGAATGGTCGCTGCGGTTCATCGTGCAGCAGGATGATATCCAGCCCGGTGCCGCATCACTGACGTCTCTGGGGCGGGACAGAAATACGAACTACGACGTGCTCGTGCGCTACGTGATCAATCCATGGTCCTCGCTGTTCTTCGGCTATAACACCAACTCGAGCAATTTTGAGCTCGTCGATATGGGCTCGGGCACCGAGATCGTCCGAACCGATGATTTGCGTCGCGACGGCGATCAGCTCTTCGTCAAGTTTTCCTATTTATTGCAGCCGTAGGGGCGCAAGCCAGCCAGCATGGGCTTGCCTGCCGCAGCCGGCCGGGCAATACTCGGCGACTGCAGAATTTCAGCAATCCAAAATAGTCGAGCGGCATACGGCCGGACTAGGGGGACGCAAATGAAGATCACACGAACCGTCTTGGCGAGCCTGGCTGTGCTGGGCGCCATGCTTCCACTAGGCAATGGCAGCGCGCAGGAACCGCATCGTGCAATTACCGAAATTGCCGAGAATCTCTATCGTGCCGAGAACGCGGGCCACCGGGCCGTGTTCCTCGTGACCGACGAGGGCGTCATTCTTGCCGATACGATCAATAGAGGGTTCTCGGAGTGGCTCAAGAATGAGATCGACCAGCGTTTCGGCGTGCCGGTACGCTACGTGCTCTATAGCCATCATCATTGGGATCATGCTTCCGGCGGCGGTGTCTTCGACGATACAGCAACGTTTATCGCGCAGGAAAACATGCTCAGGCACCTCGAGCTACCCTCGGCCAACACGCCGCTCAGCGGTGCGGCGGCGGAGCAAGACGCCAACGGCGACGGGCGATTGCAGGAATCAGAGGCCTCCGGCATGTTCGCGCAATTCTTCTCACTCTTCGACGAGAACGCTGACGGTTCCCTGAGTGGTGCTGAGGTCGCTTGGGGTCGGCTCGCCGACGTTCGCGCACCCGATCTGGTTTTCAAGGACCGTATGACGGTTACGCTTGGCGGCAGCGAAGCTGAGATCATTCATGTGGGGCAGATGACTCATACGCTGGATATGAGCGTGATTCATTTTCCTGAGCAGCGGGCCGTGTTTGCCGTCGATTTCTTCAGTGTCGGGCGGTTGCCGTTTCGCACGCTCAATCAGGGGCCGTTGAATGAGTGGCTCAACGCGATCCGCGCCGTCGAGATGCTCGACGTCGACGTCGTCGTGACGGGTCATGGGTTCGTCGGGGATCTCAGCGACGTCGCGGCTCACCGGCGCTACATCGAGGAGCTTCGAGATTTGGTCGCTGCCGGCATCGAGCGCGGCGCAACGGTCGAGGAGCTTCAAGCAGAGATTCTCATGGAGCCGTATCAGGATTGGCTCAACTACAGCGACTTTCGTGCGCAGAACGTCGAGGGCATGTACCGGATCCTGACGGAGCAACAGTAGGTTCAGTGCGGGCGCGGCCTCGCTTGCGGCCGCGCTCGTCGTTACTACTGTTTGTTCAGCGCTCGAGCTGGGCGAGCTTGCCGGCGACCTCTTTCCAGTCATCAGCGTCCTCAGGCGGATCCTTCGCCTGAGTCAGGACCGGCCAATCTTTCGCGAGTTCGGCGTTGAGTTTTAGGAATTGCTCCTGCCCAGCCGGTATCTCGTCTTCCGAATAAATCGCCTCCACGGGGCACTCGGGCTCACATAGCGTGCAATCGATGCATTCCTCGGGGTCGATGACGAGCATGTTCGGGCCTTCGTGGAAGCAATCGACCGGGCAGACCTCTACGCAGTCGGTGTACTTACATCTGATACAGCTTTCGGTAACGATAAAGGTCATTGGCTAAATCCTTGTTGGCCCGCTCTCGGCGCGCGTATTTTAGCGGCTTAGCTCGATTTGTCACCAGGAGGCTTTGGCGCATATCGATATAAGCGAACTTGCTTAGAATTCGCTGCGAAATCGACGGCTTAGGTGCGCTTCGTGCTTGTGAGCGCTCACGCCTAGGCGGTATGATCAGCGCCCGAAAGCTCGGTCCGTGACGCGGCCGGACGGCGTTTCACCGCCGCCCGACTCGAACCTGACTCGCCGGCCGCTACGATGAGGAGACTGTGGGGCCTCCTCGGGGCATTAAACGGAGACTCCAGATCATCGACGCGCAACCGACAAGCGATTCGATCGTCGTCCGGCTCGCTGGCGACTCGGGTGACGGCGTGCAGCTCATGGGCACGCAATTCGCCGCATCGACGGCGGCGGCCGGTAGTGACTTCGCCACCTTCCCGGATTATCCGGCCGAGATCAGGGCGCCGGCCGGCACGACGTTTGGCGTATCGGCGTATCAGATCAATCTCGGTACGGGACCGATTACGACTGCGGGCGACGCGCCGCAGGTCCTAGTCGCGTTCAATCCCGCGGCGCTGAAGGTCAGTTTGTCCCTCGTCGCATCGGGCGCATTGATTTTACTTAACACCGACGGCTTTACGGCGCGCAATTTGACGAAGGCCGGCTATGCCGAAGACCCGCGCGAGACCGGCGATCTCCACGGCTACCAGGTCGTGCCAATCGAGCTGACGCGGCTGACGCTGGAGGCCGTCAAGGATTTCGGCCTCAGCAAGAGCGAGGGAGGACGCTGCAAGAATTTTTATGCGCTTGGCGTGTTGCTGTGGATGTTCGGCCGCGATCTGGAGACGATCGAGCGGTGGCTCAACCAGCGTTTTTCCAAGGACGACACCGTGCGCGAAGCGAATCTAACGGCGCTTCGCGCAGGGCATGCGTACGCAGAAACGGCGGAGCTGGCGGCTGCCGTGCCGAAATTCTCGGTTGCGCCTGCAGACTTTCCGCCGGGTGACTATCGCGGAATACGCGGCAGCGATGCGCTTGCGCTCGGGCTTGCCGCTGCCGGAGAGTTGGCTGATCGGACAGTGATGTTCTGTTCGTATCCGATCACACCCGCATCGCCGTTGCTGCACCGCCTGGCACGGCTTGGCGAGCTCGGTGTTGGGGTGTTTCAGGCAGAAGATGAGATTGCGGCCGTTTGCGCGGCGATCGGTGCGTCTTACGCGGGAGCCATCGGTGTGACCTCGAGCTCGGGTCCAGGCATTGCGCTCAAGACCGAAGCAATCGGGCTCGCGATCAACGCCGAGCTGCCACTCGTCATCGTCAACTCGCAGCGTGGCGGTCCGTCGACGGGCTTGCCGACGAAGACCGAGCAATCGGATCTCTATCAGGCGGTCTACGGTCGCAACGCGGATGCGCCCGTGCCTGTGCTGGCTGCGAGCTCGCCGAGTGACTGTTTCGATACAGCCATCGAGGCCGTACGCATCGCCGTTCGTCATATGACGCCTGTGATCCTGCTGAGCGACGGCTATCTCGCCAATGCGGCCGAGCCATGGAAGATTCCCGATATGGCAGGCTATGCGCCGATCGAGGCGAATCCGGTACCTTCGACAACGTCGGGCGACGATGGCGACTCCGTCGCGTTTCGTCGAGATCCCGAATCGCTCGGTCGGCCGTGGATCTCACCGGGCACACCAGGCCTCATGTACCGCGTTGGGGGACTCGAGAAGGACATTCGCACCGGTCAGATTTCCTACGATGCCGAGAATCACCAGAAGATGTCCGAAATGCGTGCAGCCAAAGTGCAGTCAGTCGCGGATTTCATCCCGGATCAGGCGATCGAGATTGGGCCACAACGCGGCAAGCTCGCCGTTGTCGGCTGGGGTTCGACGTACGGTGCGCTCTATCAGGCCGTGCACACAATGGCCGATCGCGACGTCAGCCATATTCATATTCGTTATCTTTCGCCGCTACCGAAGAATCTTGGTGAGCTGTTGGCGGGCTTCGACCGCGTGCTCGTGCCCGAGATGAACATGGGTCAACTCGCGACACTGCTGCGCGATAAGCTCGGGATCGATCCTGTGCCGCTTGGCAAAGTCACGGGTCAACCGTTTCATATCGATGAGCTCTGCGAGGCCATCGAGCGCGAACTAGATGCTTTGGGGTCACGCGTGAGGGATGCCGTATGAGCGCTTCGGAAAAACTTACAGCGAAAGATTTCGCATCGTCCGAGGAAGTTCGCTGGTGCCCGGGCTGCGGTGATTACGCGGTCTTGAAGACCGTCACCCAGGTGCTCGCAAAGGTCGGCGCCAGCCGTGAGGACACCGTGTTTGTCTCGGGAATCGGTTGTGCGGCGCGTTTTCCTTACTATCTCGAGACCTATGGCTTCCACACGATCCACGGCCGCGCACCGGCTATCGCCACAGGCGTGAAGCTTGCGAACCCCGAGCTCGACGTCTGGGTCATTACGGGTGACGGCGACGGGCTTTCGATCGGCGCTAATCATCTGCTGCATACGCTGCGGCGTAATGTCGACCTGAATATTCTGCTGTTCAACAATGAAATATACGGTCTGACGAAGGGTCAGTATTCGCCGACGTCACGCGTGGGAACACGCTCGCCGTCAAGTCCCGCGGGCTCCTTCGATCAACCTGTCTCGGCGGGGCAGTTCGCGCTCGGTGCGGGCGCACGGTTTATCGCACGCGGTATTGACACGGATAAGGTGGGGCTCGGTGATGTGCTCGAGGCAGCGCGCGATTTCCAAGGCGCCGCATTCGTCGAGATCTTTCAGAACTGCATCGTCTACAATGATAACGTCTTTGCAGCGTTCACCGATAAAGCCAACGCGGCTGACGCGCAGATTCGCGTGGCGCACGGCGAGCCGTTGCTGTTTGGCGTAGACGGTGCCAAGGGCTTGCGGATTGATCCGGCGAGGTTGTCGCTAGAGGTCATCGATGCGAAGGCTCGTGCGGATGAGGTCGCCGTCCATGACGAAACTAATCCGGTGCTCGCGCAGCTTCTACTCGCCATGCAGCCGCCGCAGCTCCCAGTGGCGCTCGGTGTGATCCGTCGCGATCCCGGCCCGAGTTTCGAGCAAGCTTTCATCGCTAGCCATGTGAGCCAACTCGAGCGTACGAAGACCGTCGCCGACGCATTGCACGAAACCAACGTCTGGCGCGTCGGTTAGCTGCCGACCGAGCGCAACGCGCGGCCCATGGCGCCCGTTCAGATCGATACCCTCGATGCTATAGCTATCGTCACGATCGATAATCCGCCCGTGAACGCGCTTTCGAACGCCGTACGCGTCGGTCTGCTCGAGGCAATGGACGCGGCCGAGCGTGATCCCGCTGTCGGGGCGGTCGTGATACGCGGCGCAGGGAAGAACTTCATTGCAGGCGCAGATATTCGCGAGTTCGATCAAGGGCTGAGGCCGCCACATACGCCACAGGTCGTCGCGCGCATCGAAGCGATGGACAAACCTGTCGTCGCGGCAATTCATGGTCATGCGCTTGGCGGCGGGCTCGAGATCGCGCTTGGTTGCCATGGACGCGTTGCAGCATCCGGCGCATCGGTCGGTTTTCCGGAAGTTCGCCTCGGGCTGATTCCGGGGGCGAGCGGCACGCAGCGGTTGCCGCGGCTCGTCGGTGTCGAAGCAGCGCTCGATCTCATGATTGCCGGGCGGCCTGTCGATGCCGCCCAGGCGCACGACAGCGGCATCGTCGATGCCGTCGTACGCGCCGATGAGTTGCTCGATGCGGCAATCGACTATGCGCGGTCACTCTGCGCGAGTGACGCAGCACCGCGACGCATTCGAGATCTGCCAATCACGACCGTCGCAGCGGATTTTTTCGTCGAATATAGGAACAAGATCGCTGCGAGAACTCGTGGTCAGCTCGCGCCGGATTGCATCGTTCGGAGTGTCGAGAACGCATTGACGATGTCGTTCGACGACGCCGTTATCGCGGAACGCGAGCTATTCACGCGCTGCATGGTGTCGCCGCAGTCAAAGGCACTGCGCCACGCGTTTTTTGCCGAGAGGAAGGTGACGAAGCCGCCGCAACTGGCGATCGATGCGGAGCCTCTGGCGATTTCTCGGGTCGCGATCGTCGGCGCCGGCACGATGGGCGCCGGGATCGCGCAGAGCTGTCTTGCAGCGGGTCTCGACGTCATGCTCCAGGATCTCAGCGAGCAGCAACTGGAGGGCGCTCGCGAGAAGATGGCGAGGATTAACGAAGCTGCCATCGAAAGAGGCCGTATGGATAGCGCGGCCGGGAGTAGGTTGCTCGCGAAACTTCGTACGACCACCGACCTCGGTGAGGTGGCATCGGTGGATCTCGTCATCGAGGCTGTCTACGAGAACCTGGACCTCAAGCGTGAAATCTTTGCTGGGCTCGACAAGAACTGTTCTCCGAAGACGCTGCTTGCTACGAACACGTCGACGCTCGACGTGGATGCAATTGCAGCAGCTACGCAACGCCCCGAGGACGTTTTCGGCCTGCATTTTTTCAGTCCTGCGCATGTCATGCGGCTCATAGAGATCGTTCGAACCGCGAGCTGCTCACCCGTTACCGTTGCTGCCGGAGTTGCGTTCGCGAGAAAGCTCGGCAAGCTCGGCGTGGTTGTCGGAAATGCCCACGGATTTGTCGGCAATCGGATGTTTCATGGCTACGGCCGCGAAGCGCAAGCATTATTGCTCGAAGGCGCGGCCCCCGAGCAGATCGATCGAGCTCTCGTCGATTGGGGTATGGCCATGGGTCCGCACGCGGTAGGTGACCTGGCCGGGCTCGATGTCGGTTACAAGATCCGCAGCGAGCGGCGTGACGCTCCCGACGATCCTAGCTATTTCCGCATTGCGGACGTGCTCGCTGAAGCTGGCCGCTACGGTCAGAAAACGGGGTTGGGCATGTATCGTTACGCGCCCGGCTCACGCGAGCCACAGCCCGATCCTGAGGTTGCACAGATTATCGTGCGCGAGGCTGAGGCGTTGGGCATCGAGCGCCGCAACATTAGCAATGATGAAATCGTCGAGCGTTGCATCTATGCGCTGATCGTCGAAGGTGCACGTGTGCTCGAAGCCGGTATTGCCAGCCGGGCGAGTGATATCGACGTCATTTGGCTCAACGGCTACGGATTCCCACGCCACCGCGGCGGGCCGATGTACTACGCCGACAGCATCGGGCTGGATCGAGTCCACTCGACCGTCTGCAGGCTCGAGGGCAAGTTTGGTGCGCGCTACTGGAGGGTGCCGCGCGTGCTCGAGGATCTTGCCGAGCGAGGCGGGCGGTTCGAGGATCTCGCCGACGCGTGATCGTCGGCGGTCCGTCTGCGTTGAGATACCTGGAAAGAACAAGTATAGTTGGCGGCATCCAACTGGGTTGCGAAACCGTAATGGCCAAGACGAATCCGCCGTTTATGAGCGGGGTTCCAGAGCTCCTCGTATTGCGCTTGCTCGTGCACCGGGAGATGTATGGCTACGAGCTCGTCAAGGCCGTGCGCCTCGTCACAGGCGAGGCGATCGTCCTTGGCGAGGGCGTCGTCTATCCCGTGCTACACAGCCTCGAGCGCAACGGCGCGCTGCAGGCCGTGCGCAAGCCTGTCAACGGGCGCACGCGCGTCTACTACAGCGTTACGCCGAAAGGCCAGGAGCGCCTCGACCGCCTGAGCGATGAGTGGGGTCGCGTGAGCTCGGGGATCAACGCGGCCCTCGGAGCGCCGGCCAATGCCTGATATCGATTTCAGTGCGCTGCGCCAGCGCCTCTATGAGCAAGGCGTCGCGACGGGCTATGCCGAGAGGCTGGTTGCGGAGCTTCGTGAGCACCGAGTCGATCTCGAGGCCGAGCGTCTCGTGGCGGGCGATTCCCGCGCCGAGGCCGCGGTGCGGGCCAGGCAACAACTCGGCAGCGACGCGGCGATTGTTGCACAGGTGCTGGCTCGGCCGGAGCTACGCGGGCGCTGGTCGAGCGTTCGCGCGGCGCTGCGCCCCTTGCAGTCTATTGGCATAGCCGGCGTGTACGGGCCGGGCGGCGCCGTTGCTGCGCCAGCGCTCGCGCGTTGGACCGCGTCGATTAGTCTTGGCGCCGTCGCGACCGTTGTGATGCTGTTCGCGCTTGCGCGAACGATTGCAATCGGCTTTTAGCCTTTCTCGACGTCCGTCTACTCGAATTCGCCCTCGACGGGCAGCAGTGCGGCTTTGATCGCTGCGCCCCAAATCTCATTGCCGACGTCATTCAAGTGCAGGTTATCGCGCACGAAAATATCTGTTCTGACGCTACCGTCCTCATTCAAAAACGGCGTTGCGACATCGACGTAGTAGACGAGCGGGTCGGCAGCTGCAATCTCGCGATAGCCCGCGCTGACTTCCTGTGCTTGCGGCCAGACGCCCCACCTGAGAACGCTGGGCTTGACCGATAGCACGTAGATTCTGGTCTCGGGCAGCGTTGCATGGATCTTGGCGATGATCTCTCTAAGCTGCCCGAGGATGAGCTCCGTCGATAGTCGCGCGGCCGTATCGTTGTCGCCTTCGTAGATCAGTATGGCCCGCGGCTCGTAGGCGAGGGCGACGCGATCCAGATAGTGCAGCACGTCGTTCATGATGCTGCCGCCAAAGCCGCGAGGGATGACGGTCAGAGGCGCCAGGGCAGCCGGTGCTTGATCATTCCAACGTGCGATGCTCGAACTGCCGGTCAGAACGATCGCGTTCTCGGGTGGCGGATCGATCCGGTCCTGTGCTTCGAAGCTACGAATCGCACCCTCGAAGCGTTCGGGATCCGGCAGTTGCTGAGCATGGGCCGGGATCGCTGCGGCAATGAGGCCAATGCAGGCCGCGAGTGCGAGGATCCCAACGACGGTTACGGGCAACCCGCATGGCTGCGGAGCCCGTCTCGGGTTCGGAGCGATGTTCGCAAACAGGCCGTCATAGTTCATGCTTTTCTCCCAGAAACTATCGCAGCGCGGAAAGATCCGCCGGTAGAGTCGTTACAGTTGTGGAATCCGGTCCGTGGCCTTCATCCATTGCCAACGAAACTCCCAGGCATCTCGCTCGACGCTTGCACGATCGGTGAGGTAGCGAGTGACGAAGCCGTCGACCCCCCACTCCTCGTACTGCATGACATGATAGATCTCGTGCGCCCAGAGCTTCGGGTCGTTTGCATTCTCGGTGCTGGCAAAAAGGACGACGTCTTCCAGCGTGAGTGCCGATGCGTAGCCGGCGACGAAAAGGCTTTGCGAGATGGAGAAGGCTTCGTCATCAGACCGCCAGCGAACGCGTTCGAGAATCTCATGCGGAACGAAACCGTTGAGCGCGTCGCGAACTTCCGTGGGGATCTTCTCGACGCCGCGCGCTACTGCTGCGTCACGGGAATCCATTACCCAGGCTGCGATTGCCGGCGCTGCGATATCGCGAACGGCCGGATCGAGCAGATCGAGACCGTTGGCCGCGGCTGCTAGCGCCTCGGTGCCCATAGCGGCCAGCGACTCGAGCGTCGGAGGATTAGACAGGCTTTGTGCGAGCACCGTCCCGGAGACGGCTGCAGCCAGAATTGCGCCCGAGAGTCTCATCCATTCCTCATCTTGGTACAGGTGCCCGACACTTGCGGTTGTCATGGGGGCCGGTCTTGCGGTCACGCCGGTCAGACGCAAAGCATAGCGGTTATTGGGCGTGCTGCAAGGAATCCCCTTGACCCAGGCGCCGGCGCAGAACGAGCTGCGGTCGAGATCTTGCGCTAATGGGGGGCGACGGATCCACGGCGGCGTTGCGGGCCCGGCGATAGCGCGCCGGATCTGGTATAAGCCTTATCGAGACCCGAAACAGAAGAGGCCCGCCATGCGCATCAGCACCCCGTTCACCACGATGGCCTTGCTCGCGTTCGCGCCGGCGCAAATGGTCATCGCCCAGATCACAGATCCGTTGCCCGATCCTATCGAAAAGCGCGGTCTGACGGTGCGAATCGACGATGTCGTCAGGCTGCCCCGCACGCTCGGGCAGCTCCACGCCAGCCAGGACGTGAATCCGGCCGGTTGGGCCCGCGTGAGCTTCGTGCGTGATGCGCCGGACGGGCGCCGTTTCGCGAATGACCAGCGCGGTTACCTTTACGTGCTCAACGACGATTCGCCGCCCACGCTCTATGCGGACTTCTCCGCCGTGTTTCCACGGGCCGTCTACAACCGGCTCGAAAGCGGATTTATCGGCTTCGGGTTTCACCCCGAGTTCGAGGAGAACGGACTGTTCTATACGGTCCACGGTGAATGGGCGTTTGCCCAGCCTAGAAAACCCGACTTCATCCCGCCTGGATACGGTGAAGCTGACGTCACACATCACAACGTGATCACTGAGTGGCGTGCGGACGATCCGCGCGCGGATGCTTTCGAGGGCACGCGACGTGAGCTCGTGCGCATTGCTCATGTGACCGCCAACATGTCGCATCCATTCGGTTATGTCGGATTCAATCCGACGGCCGAGCCGGGCGATCCCGACTACGGGTTGCTGTATACGAGCGGCAGCGACTTGGGCTTCAGCAACGGCGGTGGGCCGAACTCCGAGAATCCGAGCGCAACGCAGCGTCTCGATTCGGTCATCACGGCGATCTTGCGCATCGACCCGCGCAGTCCAGCGGAATCGCGCGGTACGAAGGGTCTTGGCGATTACACGATCCCGCCGGACAACCCCTTCGCCAGCGACGGCGACCCCGATACGTTGGGCGAGATCTATGCCTACGGTTTTCGCAACGCCCATCGGCTGTCGTGGGATGCGAGGGACGGCACGATGTACGCGATGGATATCGGCATGAACCAGATAGAGGAAATCAACATCGTTCACGCTGGCGGCAACTACGGCTGGATGGCGCGCGAAGGCTACTGGGAGAACGGCAGGTACCGGCCGGGCGGTGAGCTCAATCAGTTATTCGAGTTGCCGGACGACGTGCTGAGCGGCCGTACGAAAGACGAGTTTACGTATCCCGTAGCGATCTACGATCACAATGAGGGCCGGGCGATCAGCGGTGGATTTGCCTACTACGGACGCATTCCTCAGTTGCGCGGCAAGTTCGTCTTTGGTGATTTGCAGCGGGGGCGATTGTTCGCTGCCGACATTGCAGCGCTGAAGGCTGCCGATGACGGTGTGCCGATGACGACGGCACCGATCGAGGAAATTCAGCTGTTCGTGCGCGACGCGGACGATGAACGCAGCTACGTGACTTTCCGCGAGCTCATCGAGCGTACGAACGGTGCGCAGGCACTGCGGGCTGACATGCATCTGAGCCGCACGCGTGATGGCGAGATCTTCGTCACGTCGCGGCAGGACGGCATGATTCGTATGCTCGTCCCCGATTGAAGACGGCTTAGGACACAACGAAAAACGTCCGCCGATCCTCATAGATCGGCGGACGTTCACTAGTCCTACCGCTATTCGAGGTTATTCCCGTCGATCAGGTGACGACGACCTCGATCTCGCCGAGACCCTCGATGCCAACTTCCAGGACGTCGCCTTTTTCGACGAGACCGATGCCTTCTGGCGTTCCCGTCATGATGATGTCGCCGGCGGCGAGCTCGTAGTGGCGCGACAAGATGGCGATGCCTTCCGGAACAGACCATATCTGCGCCGAAAGATCCGAATCCTGTCTGATCTGGCCGTTCACACTGAGCCAAATGCGTCCCGTTACGGCGTGTCCGTGTGTCTCCACCGGGTAAAGCGGCCCACAAGGTGCAGACTTGTCGAACGACTTGCTGATCGCCCAGGGCCGCGAAAGGCGCTGGGCCTCTTGCTGAAGATCCTGGCGCGTCCAATCGATGCCGACGCCGTAACCGAAGACATGATCCAGGGCATCCGCGGGATCGATATCGGTTCCGCCGCTTTTCAGCGCCACGACCATCTCGCCTTCGTAACGCAGCGCTTTGGTCCCCTGCGGATACGGCGTTCCCTCGCGATAATCTACGACAGCGTCCCTCGGCTTGATAAAGAAGAATGGCGGATTGACGTCGGGATTGTCGCCGCTCTCAAAGGCGTGGGCTCGATAATTCCGACCGAGGCAGAAAACACGTCGTACGGGGAACCGCCGGTCGGAGCCCACAACTTCCATCGAGATAACGTCTGGCGGGTCGATGACGAATTCGTCCGTCTGCGCCGATGCTTCTGTGGATGCCAATGCGGCTGTCGCGACGGCGGCGCTTCCGGCAATAAATTGGCGGCGACTCGTTTGATCTCTGTCTTTCATTCCAGGGCTCCCCGTCTTTCAGCTTGAAGCTACGTGAGTGTTCTAATCGGTCGTCATACGGATTGCGTTTCTTGTCTAACGCCGAGTTGTGAGCAGCGCCTGCTCCGGCGTCCGGGGCACGACTTGGCGCCAATTATGACGTTAACGAAAACGGAATTCCATGTCGTCGCGGCGATCACTGAGTACGCACGAAGCTGCCGGCGCCGGCCCCGC
>JAOTTJ010000027.1 GCA_029864465.1 Gammaproteobacteria bacterium
GACGACCGGGGCCGCAAGCACGGGCACATCCTCATAGATACCCGGCTGGGCGACCAGCGGGCGAGCAGTGTGCGTCTGCAAATCCCAGTTGGCCGTACTGGTCGTTTGCCAGATCCCGTTGAAATCTGGGCGACCGTCGGGCGTGCGCAGAAACGCCGACGCCGCCGGTGTCACGTCGAGCATGGGCGCAGGTTCGGGTGCATCGCGCAGCAAGAATGAGAGCCCGCCGACGACGATCGCCGTGACAATCACGAGGGCAAGATCTCTTTGCATGCGATGGCTTGGGAACGCGCGTTAATTCGAGGCGTAGGCGATGTCATCATCCTAGCCTCTGTCTCTCTTATCGGCAATTCTGTAGCGCGCCTGAACTCCTCACCGATACACGCCTCGGCAGCCGAGTAACCAGGCGCGCCTCGGTACGGATAAGCCGTTTGAAACCAGGGACCTTCTGGTATACTGTATACCAAAATTCCGATAACGAAAGACTCCCCTTGGCGGCCACAAATATCAAACTCCGTCCGGTCCGAACCAGCGTTGCGCTCAAGGATCAGGTCTACGGCGCACTGAAGTCCGCGATCACGGCAATGGACATCTATGCCGACGGCGAGGCCGCCAAGCTCGACGAACGCCGCCTCGCCGAGGACCTCGGCGTGAGCCGGACACCGATCCGCGAGGCGCTGTCGAGGCTCGAGCAGGAAGGCCTCGTCGAGATGATTCCTCGTAAGGGCACGTTTGTCGCACGCAAAAGCAAAGAAGAAATTCTCGAGATGATCTCCGTCTGGGCCGCGCTAGAGAGCATGGCCGCGCGGCTCGCAACACAGGTTGCATCGGACGCGGAGATAGGCGAGCTGCGCGAACTCTTCGTAACCTTCGAAGGCGAAGAGGCTCCGCAAGCGCATATCGACGAGTACTCCGACACTAACATCCGCTTTCATCAAAAGATCATCTCGCTGAGCAAGAGTGAATTGCTCAAACAGATGACTGATTCATTGTTCGTACACATGCGTGCGATACGCGCGCAAACAATAACCGAGAGAGACCGTGCGGATCGTTCAATCATCGATCACTTGCACATCATCGAGGCAATCGAAGCGCGAGATACCGAACTCGCCGAAAGGCTCGTGCGCGAGCATTCGTTCGGTCTCGCCGATCACATCAACAACTACGTCGCGTACTTAGACTAAACAAACGAGGAAGTCCCATGGCAAGCGCACCTGCAGAAAAGCTCAGAGAATCAGAAGTGGCCGAAGACCAGCGTGAACTGACTGATGGATTTCACCTCATCATTGACGCACTGAAGCTCAATGGTGTGAAGACGATCTACGGCGTACCTGGCATTCCGATCACCGACTTCGGCCGTATGGCTCAGGCCGAGGGCATACGCGTGATCGCGTTCCGCCATGAACAGCACGCCGGCAACGCAGCAGCCATCGCGGGCTTTCTCACGAAGAACCCCGGGATCTGTCTTACGGTGTCTGCGCCAGGATTCCTCAACGGCCTGACCGCTTTGGCAAATGCGACGACTAATTGCTTTCCAATGATCCTGATCTCAGGCTCATCCGAACGCGAGATCGTTGACCTTCAGCAGGGCGACTATGAGGAAATGGACCAGCTCGCTATTGCCAAGCCTCTGTGCAAAGCAGCCTTTCGAGTGCTGCATGCTGAGGATATCGGTGTTGGCGTAGCGCGCGCGATTCGGGCTGCTGTTTCAGGGCGACCGGGTGGCGTCTATCTCGATCTTCCAGCCAAGCTCTTCGGGCAGGTCATTGACGCCGAGAAGGGTAAAGAATCGTTAATCAAGGTCATCGACCCCGCGCCAGCGCAAATTCCATCAGCCGAGTCGGTCGAGCGCGCGCTCACGCTGCTACAAAACGCCGAGCGGCCGCTGATCATTCTCGGCAAAGGCGCCGCCTATGCTCAGGCAGATGATGACATTCGTGCTCTGGTCGAAAAGACCGGAATCCCTTTTCTGCCGATGAGCATGGCCAAAGGCATCCTGCCGGACACGCATTCGCAATGTGCAGGCGCGGCACGGTCTTTGGTATTAAAAGAATCCGACGTCGTGATGCTGATAGGCGCACGCCTCAACTGGCTGCTGTCACAAGGCAAGGGCAAACCCTGGGGTGGGAAAAAGCAGTTTATTCAGATTGACATCGAGCCCAGAGAAATGGATTCGAATGTAGAAATCGCAGCACCGGTGGTAGGTGATATCGGCTCATGCGTATCGGCGCTGCTGGATGGCATCACTTCGAATTCGCACACGCCGCCATCGGATTGGACAGACGCGGTCAAAGCCAAGAAGGACGCCAATATCGCCAAAATGGCGCCACGGCTGACGAACGATAACCATCCGATGGACTTCCACGGCGCGCTCGGTGCCTTGCGTACCGTAATCGCGGAGCGACCCGATGCCATTCTCGTCAATGAAGGCGCCAACACGCTCGATCTCGCACGCGGCATTATCGATATGTACAACCCCCGCAAGCGGCTCGATGTCGGAACTTGGGGCGTCATGGGCATTGGCATGGGCTTTGCCGTTGCCGCAGCCATAGAAACCGGCAAGCCCGTACTCGCCATCGAAGGCGACAGCGCCTTCGGCTTTTCCGGTATGGAAATAGAGACTATCTGTCGATACGACTTGCCGGTCTGTATCGTCGTCTTCAACAACGGCGGGATCTATCGAGGCACAGACGTCAACGAGCGGAGTTCCGACCCGGCATGGACTACTTTCGTCTCGGAATCACGCTACGACAAGATGATGGAGGCATTCGGAGGGGTCGGCGTGCATGCGACCACTCCAGAAGAACTGAAGCGCGCCGTTGACACGGCGATGGATTCTGGCAGACCAACCCTAATCAACGCAGCCATCAATCCAGCTGCCGGCAGCGAGAGTGGTCGAATCGGAAACCTCAACCCGCAAAGCCAATTGCAGAAGAAATAATTCCAAGTGCGGAACTTGTAAACAAACAACTAACGAAATGGGAACTTACTCACGATGAGCTCTAATAAAGCACTTTCTGGAATTCGCATCCTCGACATGACGCACGTGCAGGCGGGCCCGACTTCGAGTCAGCTCATGGGTTTTCTCGGCGCCGATGTCATCAAGCTCGAGTCGCCGATGGGCGATGCGACGCGTAAGCAGCTACGCGATATTCCCGATGCGGACAGCCTCTATTTCACGATGCTGAACTGCAACAAGCGCTCGATCACGGTCAACCTCAAAAACGACAAAGGCAAGGAAGTCTTTACCGATCTCGTCAAGACCTGCGACGTCATGATGGAGAACTTCGGCCCGGGCGTGCTCGACCGGCTCGGCTTCGGCTGGGAGAGGGTTCACGAGATCAACCCGCGCATCGTCATGGCTTCGATCAAAGGCTTCGGCTCCGAAGGGCCGTACGCGGCGTTCAAGGCCTACGAGAACGTCGCCCAGGCTATGGGCGGATCGATGAGCACGACCGGTTTCCTCGACGGACCGCCCGTTGTCACGGGTGCGCAGATCGGTGACTCCGGCACCGGCGTGCACCTCATGGCCGGCATTCTCGCAGCACTGCTACAGCGTGAGCGCACCGGCAAGGGCCAGTACGTGGAGTGCGCAATGATGGACTGTGTCATGAACCTCGCGCGTGTGAAATGGCGCGACCATCAACGTATCGAGAACGGACCGATGCCGGAGTACTCGATACAGGAGTTCGAGGACTTCACGCCGCGTGCCGGCAACGATTCGGGCGGTGGCCAGCTCGGCAACGCGATCCAATGCAAGCCTGGCGGCACGAACGACTACATTTATATCGTCGTTCAAGAGCACGTCTGGAAGCCGCTTGCCAAGCGCATCGGCGGCGAGGCGCTCGTGAAAGACAAACGTTTCGATAACATCAACGTGCGCCGTGAGAATCAGGCCGAGATGTGGAAGCTGCTCGAAGAATTCGCGAGCAACTACACGAAGCGCGAGCTCATGGAAGTTCTCAACGAGATTGACGTGCCTTGCGGCCCGATCATGAGCACGAAAGACCTCGCGAACGACGATCACGTCAAGCTGCGCGAAATGTACGTCGAGCTCGATCATCCGGAGCGCGGCAAGTGGTATAACCTCGGCTGCCCGATCAAGCTCTCGGATTCGCCCGTCGAGGTCACTCGCTCACCGCTGCTCGGCGAGCACACAGAAGAAATATTGGCCCAGGTGCTCGATTACGACGACGCGAGGATTGGCCAGCTCAAGGATTCCGGCGCGTTTACGATGCCGCCAAAGAAATAACGAGGAGATTCAAAAATGTCTGATCGCCAAGCAACGGTTCGCGCCGTGCTCGACCGCGTCAAAGCCGAAGGACGCACGTCGCTGACGGCGCCCGAGTGCAAGGAAGTCTGCGACGCCTATGGCATCCCGCTGCCCAAGGAAGGACTGGCAAGCTCGGCAGCGGAAGCCGCCAGCATCGCCGCTGGAATCGGTTATCCCGTCGTCATGAAAATTGTCTCGCCGGATATCCTGCACAAGACCGAGGCCGGCGGCGTGCTCGTCGGTGTTGGCGACGATGCAGCAGCAAAAGCCGGCTTCGAGTCGATCATGGCAAACGCGAAAGCCTACAAGGCCGATGCGGACCTCGTCGGCGTGCAGATCCAGCAGATGGTCTCGAGCGACGGTCAGGAAGTCATCGTCGGTGCTGTGACCGATCCGAGCTTCGGCAAGCTCGTCGCATTCGGTCTCGGCGGCATTCTCGTCGAGGTGTTGAAGGACATCACGTTCCGGCTCGCGCCGGCAAGCAAGGATGATGCTCTGTCGATGCTCGACGGCATCAAAGCCGCCGAGATATTGAAAGGCGTACGCGGCGCCGATCCCGTCGACCGCGACGCGCTTGCATCGATCATCGTCAACGTTTCCGAGCTCACAGCCGACTTTTCCGAGATCCAAGAGATCGACCTCAACCCGATCCTCGCGAGCAGTGGCGGGGCAACGGCCGTCGATGCGCTCGTGAGTGTCGACTTCGCACCGGCCAAGGAGCTCTACCGGCCGAGCCAGGAAGAGATCGTGACCGCGATGCAGCGGATCATGAATCCGAAAGCCGTTGCCGTCGTCGGTGCGTCCGACGGCGAAGGCAAGATCGGTAACTCCGTCATGAAGAACATCATCAACGGCGGTTACAAGGGTGAGCTCTACCCGATCAACCCGAAGGCCGACGAAATTCTCGGCAAGAAGGCCTACAAGAGCGTCAAGGACGTTCCGGGTGACATCGACGTCGCAGTGTTCGCCGTGCCCGCCAAGTTCTGCGTCGCCGCCATGGAAGAAGTCGGCGAGAAAGGCATTCCAGGCGCGGTCATGATCCCGTCGGGCTTCGCCGAGGTCGGCGAACATGAGCTGCAGGACGAGCTCCTCGCGGTCGCACGCAAGCACAACGTGCGCATCATGGGCCCGAACATCTATGGCTTCTACTACACGCCGGCGAATCTTTGTGCGACGTTCTGCACGCCGTATGATGTCAAGGGCAAGGCCGCGCTATCTTCACAAAGTGGCGGTGTCGGCATGTCGATCATCGGCTTTAGCCGCTCGACGAAGATGGGCGTCTCGGCCATCGTCGGCCTAGGCAACAAATCCGATCTCGACGAGGACGATTTGCTGACTTACTTTGAGCAGGACGACAACACCGACGTCATCGCGATGCACGCCGAGGACTTGAAAGACGGCCGCAGCTTCGCCGAAGTCGCCAGCCGCGTCTCGAAGAAGAAGCCGGTCGTCATGCTCAAGGCCGGCCGAACTCAGGCTGGCGCCAAGGCTGCCGCCTCGCATACGGGCGCGCTCGCGGGCAACGACAAGATCTACGATGACGTGCTCAAATCCAGCGGTGTAATTCGCGCCTACGCGCTCAACGATCTGTTGCAGTTCGCGCGCGGCTTGCCGATCCTGCCGACGCCCAAGGGCGAGGACATCGTGATCATCACCGGCGCTGGCGGTTCGGGCGTCCTGTTGTCGGACGCCTGTGTCGATAACGGCCTCTCGCTAATGAAGTTCCCACAGGATCTCGACGAAGCGTTCAAGCAGTTCATTCCACCGTTCGGTGCCTCCGGTAACCCGGTCGACATCACAGGCGGTGAGCCGCCAATCACGTATGAGAAAACGATCAAGCTCGGTCTCGAAGACGACCGCATCCATGCACTGATCCTCGGCTACTGGCACACGATCGTCACGCCGCCGATGGTGTTTGCCGAGCTCTGCGCACGCGTCGTCCAAGAGGCCCGCGACAAGGGCATCAACAAGCCCATCGTTGCCTCGCTCGTCGGCGACGTCGAGGTCGAGGAAGCCTCGGAGTACCTCTACGAGCGCGGTATCGTCGCGTACCCGTACACGACGGAGCTACCGGTCGCGGTCCTTGGTGCGAAGTACCGCTGGGCCAGAGGCGCCGGGCTTCTGTAGCGTCTGAGGAGGAAAGCGTCGGTGGCGGTGCTCAGGAGTCTCTTGTTCGTCCCTGGCAACAAGGACAACATGCTCGAGAAGGCACTGGCCTTCCGCCCCGACGCGTTCATCCCCGACATGGAGGACTCCGTGCCGACGGCTGAGAAAGCCAACGCGCGCGAGGTCATCAAGTCGTTCCTGCCGAAGCTCGCAGCCTCCGGCGTACCGGTCATTCCGCGCGTCAATTCGCTCGATACCGAGTGGATCGAGCCAGATCTCGCAGCCGTCGTCGGACCGCTAATCCATGGGATCTCCGTCGGCAAGGTAGACGTGCCCGACGACATCGCCACGATATCGGATCTAATCACGGAGCTGGAGCAGAAGGCTGGCGTCGAGGCCGGAACACTCAAGCTCATCCCATGGCTCGAGTCGGCCAAGGCGATCGTACACTGCTACGAGATCTGCAGCTCGAGCCCACGCATCATCGGCGTTGCATTCGGCGGCGAGGATTTCACCCACGATATGGGGATCGAGCGGCTCGAAGACGAGTCCGAGGTCGCCTATCCACGTAACGTGCTCTGTATCGCTGCGCGTGCGGCGAATATCGCGGCCCTCGATACGCCCTACTTCCGCTTCAAGGACGAGGACGGCCTGAGGGCGAACATCGCACTGGCCAAGCAAACGGGTTTCAAGGGCAAGTTCGCGATCCATCCGGCGCAGATCGAGGCGATCAACGCCGGATTCTCCCCGTCGGAAGCCGAGATCGAGCTTGCGCGGCGCGTCGTCGCAGCCTTCGAGGAAGCCGAGCGCCAAGGACGCGGCTCGACCTCACTCGACGGCAAGGTCATCGACGTGCCCGTCGTCAAGCGTGCACGCGCCGTGCTGGCATTAGCGGGCGACGAATCGCCCTAAGCTGATTCGCGCCGCTCTGAGTGGCATTTAACATCTTTTCGTGACCGAAACTTGGGATAATCCCGGCATGCCCCCACGCCAAGACATTGTTGAGGTAATGCCGGAACGCAGCCTCGAAGTCCTATCGCAGGAGGAAGTCAGCGGCCTGCTCGATGCAACGGCCGGCCGGCAACGCGAGATCCTACGCCGCTGTTCGCTCGCCGTACTCAACGTCGGCAGCGCGACCGACGACACGCGCGCCATTCTCGAGCAATTCGCCGACTTTCAGGTCGAGATCGTCCAACAGGACCGCGGCGTCAAGCTCAGATTAATCAACGCACCAGCCGACGCGTTCGTCGACGGCAAGATGATTCGCGGCATACGCGAGCAGCTCTTCTCTGTGCTGCGCGACGTTGTCTACGTCAGCAGCAAACAGGCTGCTGGTCATTTCGACCTCGGCAGCACCGCGGGTGTGACTGACGCCGTGTTCCGCATTCTGCGTAACGCCGACGTGCTCAAGACCGCGCGGGACCCGAATCTCGTCGTCTGCTGGGGCGGTCACGCGATCGGCCGCGACGAGTACGACTTCACGAAGGACCTCGGCTATCAACTCGGCTTGCGTGGTCTCGATGTCTGCACGGGCTGCGGCCTCGGCGCAATGAAAGGACCGATGAAAGGCGCGGCCATCGCGCATGCGAAGCAGCGCATCCTCGACGGACGCTATGTCGGCATTACCGAGCCCGGCATCATTGCCGCAGAATCACCGAACCCGATCGTCAATGAGCTCGTCATCATGCCCGACATCGAAAAACGCCTCGAGGCGTTCGTCCGTGTCGCCCACGCGATCGTGATCTTCCCAGGTGGTGCCGGTACAGCCGAAGAACTTCTATTTCTGCTCGGTATTCTCATGCAGCCGGCCAATCGTGATGTGCCGGTCCCCGTGATACTCGCAGGTCCTGCCGAGAGCGAGCCTTATTTTCGCGTCATCGATCGATTTGTCATGACGACGCTCGGCGAGGCGGCACGCGAGCACTACCGCATCGAGATCGGCGAGCCGGCCGCCACGGCAGCGCTGATCCGCAACGAGGTGCAGCGCGTCGCGACGTTTCGCCACGAGAATGCGGACGCGTACTACTTCAACTGGCGCCTGCAGGTCGACTCGGCCTTCCAGGAGCCGTTCGTGGCTTCGCATGAATCGATGGCGAGCTTGCAGCTGCGGCGCGATCACGACCCGCACGAGCTGGCCGTGCATCTGCGACGTGCGTTCTCAGGCATCGTCGCTGGCAACGTCAAGGATTACGGCATCCGCACGATCGAGAAGCACGGCCCATTTGAGCTACATGCAGACCGCGAGGTCATGCAAGCACTCGACGAACTGCTCGCAGGCTTCGTCGCGCAAAAACGCATGCGCCTGAGCGGCGCATACGAGCCCTGCTACCGATTGTCGGCCTGAAAGAAAAGCGCGTCGCCCCCCCGGGACGCGCCGGATCGGGGACTCCGGCGGCCGGGAGCAACGCGTTAGAGGGCCGTCATTGCACCAGCCATGGATATTCGTTGCGATACGGCAGCGGCAGCACCGCCACCGGATCCGCAAAGTTTTCGTCGGCTCGGCTGACCTTCATGCCGAGATTCGAGAGCGTATAGATGAACGGCTCGCCGCCGAACAGCGCGGAGACCGCACGTCGCGGGTTCGCGGCTTCGAGATAGATCCCCGAGTCGCAGAGGCTAGGCGCCAGCGCGTTCGGACCGACGCAGTGCGCCTGACGTGCGAGATTACTGTGATCGAGTCGGCCGAGCTCTGCGAACCCGGTCACCGTATCCACTGAGAACGCGATAAAGCCGCTGAAGTGCTCGTCCCAGCTGCCGGCATAGTATTGCACGGGCACAGTCAGCGTCCCGGCCTCGGCAAAATAGTTGAAGGCCAGATGGTCCCAGACCGCCGGCGTCCAAGCGAAGCCGGGCGCATCGAAGGTGGGCACATAGTTGTGTACGAGCCGCGGATCGTCGAGCCGCTGCACATCGAAAATATTCAACGCGAAATGTCCGTTGAGGCGCGTCTCGTCGCCGTCGTAGCCGATGGTCAGCAGGTGCGTATCGCCGAGCGGATGAATATAGGTGCTCACGCCGGGGATCTCGAGCTCACCCATGAGTGTCGGATTCCTGGGATCGGAGAGATCGAACGTAAACAGCGGGTCGATCTGGCGGAACGTCACGACGAAGCCGCGTTCGCCCACGAGTCGCGTGCTGAAGATTGTCTCCGTTGCGCCAAAGCCGAGCTCGGAACCGACGACGTCCAGCGAGCCGGCTCCGTCGTCCGCGAGCACGTATAGATTGTTGTCGCGCAGAAAAACGTTGGCAGCCGGGTCGAATTCCGAGCGGCTCGTCACAACGCGCAGAAACCCTGCGTGCTCACTGAACTGGAACGGCGATCCGGCCCAACCGTTGACGAGCCCGGTGGCTATGCTGCGCGGCGCGCCGCTACCGACCGCGATCTTGTGGATCGCCGTCTGTTGGCGCTGGCGGTCCGCGAACCACCAGCCGCCACTCGTCTGCGTCAGATAAATGTTTTGCTCGCTCGCATAGACATTCCACGAATTGTTCGCGACCTTGAGCGAGGCGACGTTAGTGCCGTCGCTGTCGATACTCGTCACCGACGTCAGCGCGAGCGGCATCGTCACGTCCGGAACGGCGACGTCGGCACAGACCGGTGAGCCGACCGGCGTGTCCTGCCCGCCGGCATGCAGCGTGATATCGGGCAGATAGTCGTCCGCATCGGTGGCGGCCACCAGCGCATCGATGAGGTCGCGGATTTCGCGCTCGAGAAGCGTCTGCGCGCCCTCGTCGTTGCTCGTGACCGCATTCGCGAGATTCTGCCGTAGCTCAAGCAGACGGGCGTTGTCGTAGATCGTCACCGGAATCGCCGGCGTCGTATGCGCCACTGCGTGGATGCGGTCGCCGATGCGCCGCACGGCGAGCTTGAAGCCCTCGATGCTGAGACGCCGATCGACGACCGGGTTCGCGGGATCGGCGACATCGATGAACAAGAGCTCGGTCGCCGGCCTGCTAGGCGGAAGGATGCTCAGCGGCAGCGGGTCGAAGAAGCTGAAGTCCGAAGCGACGACAACGAGGCGATCGTTGTCGGCGTCTAGCAAGAGGCCTTCAACGTAACCGCTCTGCTTGAGCTCGAGACTGGCGACCTCGCTCAGGCTGTCGGGTGGAAGACCGTCGGCGACGACGAGATGCCGGCCATCGATCAGGAAGAAGTAACCATCCGCATTCACATCGACGTCGTCGACCTCATCGACACCAGCCTCTTGGCTGTTCGTGCCCGTGAAGGCATCGAACGACTGCGCGTCAGTCGCGGCCGCGGCCACGAGCTCGGTACCGCCGCCGATACGGACTGCGCAGCTCGGGCAGCTGACTACGCCGACATTGAGAATCAGATCGGCTATCGAGTCGCTGACGTAGGACTTGAACGCATCGCAAGTCTGCTGGCCTTTGAGCACCAGCACCTCCGGGGGCGTCGACTGGAGCCCGAGATTGGGCCCCGGTGGCGGCACAATCCCGTTATCGCCGCCTGAACCGTTGCACGCGACGAGTACGGTCGATACCAATCCCATCGCGATTTGACGCAGTCTTCCTTGAGTTCTCATTTGCTCTATCTCCACTCCATAAGCCCACGTTGTCGGTTTCAGAACAGCTTCACGCGATCCGCCCGAACCTGTCCGAAGCTCGTGATGCTGCCTTCGATTTGAACTCTCCTGCCGATGACGAGCTCATTGACGGTCCCGCCGTCGATGACCGTGGCGGTATCAATACGTACGTCGACGTCGACGACTGAGATCGAGCTCGGCAGGTTGCTCGCTGTCACGTAGCCGACGAAATTGACGTCGAGCACGCTGCTCGTGGTCGCGGAACTCGTCAGCAACATCTCGAAATCGGTCAGCGACGTGGCCGTGGCCGTGAATAGGCCCGGTAAGAACGGTCGCGCGCGAACCTCGGTCGCAACTAATGCGCTTGCGTCGAGGTCCGTCCCACGGACCTCGACGACGGTGTCGAGCTGCGGCATGCCGGTTGCCAGCTGCAGCAACAACGCCTGTGAGTAGTCGACCGTCAGCCCGCCGATCTCGAACGTCAGGCTCGCTGCATCGAGGCTCGCGATCGAGCCCGTGACCTGGAATTCCTGCGTCGCCCCGGCGCGCGCGACGAACGTTGCCTGAATCTCACCGGACGGCAGCGGCAAGCCGCTCACGACGATCACATCATCGATCTGAATGTCCGCGATGCCGGTAAGTGTCGCGCCCAAGCGTGTCTCGGCATCGATGACCACGGGCTGGCCGAGCACCGAGAGCGTGCCGGCATTCGCATCGAGCAGCTCGACCGGCCCGACGACGTTTTCCTCATGTTCGATAGACAGCGCGCCCAGACGCCCGCGATCCTCGACAACGACGGCACGGATGACCCGGCCGATGTCGAGATCCGACTCCGTCGCGAACTGGCCGTCGATGACGATCTGCGCTCCATCCGTCTCGAGTCGCAGATCGTTCACGAATATGCTGCCGAAGCCCGTGATGGGCCCCGATACGAGGACTGTTCCCTGCGTACCCGTGCTGCTCGGCCCGCTCGGGAACTGCGCACCGCCCTGGTCGATACCACAACCGCCGAGCAGTGCGCCGGCGATGAGCGCTGCGCCTAGCCGCAGTATTCGGGCCGATCGAGTCATGATTGTTCACCTGTCACGTTGTCGGACTGTATCCAGTAGACGCCGAGGCCGACGCGTTGCGCTGGCTCTGCGTCGCCATCGACCGCCTCGTGTGCCGTGAGCCATGCATCGACCTTCTCGAGAAATGCCTGGGACTCGCGGTAGACGAGCTCGCGGTACGCCGGCATGGCCTCGCGCGGAATGCGTAGATTGCTCGCGCGGGCCTCGAAGCGGCTCTGCTCGGTCTCGTCGCGATAGAGGTTGTGCGCAACAGTGTGGCCAAGATCAGCCAGCACGCTGCCGGCACGCGCGAGTGCCTCGGGATCGACCTTGTCGAGACGATAGTTGCGGCGCAGGACTTCGACGGCGCTGTCGTTGTGGACCTTAACGGCGCCCGTGCGCTCGAGCTCGCGCAGGATCGTGATGCCGGGCACATCGCCCGCATAGCGCTTGACGAGACTCTCGTAGCTCGGCGCGGGGCCCTCGAGCGGCAGCATCATCGGCGTGCCGTCCTGGCGCAAATAGGCCGGGTCCTGATACCAGCCCGACACGAGCCGCGCAATCCGGTCCTGCTTGCGCTCTCCGCCCGGTTCCTTGGGCCCGCGGTCCGCCTGATCGAGACGCCTGCGGATGCGCCCGACCTCCTTGCGGTCGAGCCCCGTTAGCAAGGCCGTCCGCGACACGTTGGTCGGACGGCCTCTGAGGCCGTAGTCGCTGCGCGCGACGTCGACGTAGACGTCCTTACTGAGCTCGACGAATTCCCTGTGCATCACACCATGCTTGAGCAGCAGCCGGACCAGCGGCCGTAGCGCCGCACGACACGCGGCCAGTGCGCTGACTCGAAGATCATTTACCATTATTGAGGGATTATTCTCCAATAATAGAGAATGTCAATCCGCGGATGCCGCGCGTCGTTCGACTGTCGGCCGACGGCGAGATGGCGGGCGAGCGGCGGTGCTCACGAGCTGGGTCACCTACATTATGTGAAACCACTGCCGCCCCGGCCGCGGCGGGCGCCCACCAGGCGCCTGAATTGACGCTCCCATCACGGTCGCGAATAATCGGTGACAACCCTCACGCACACGCGAGCTTGCAATGAAAGAAGAACGAGAACGACCGAGACGCGACATACTCAAAGGGGGACTGGCCATTGGGGGAATCGCCGCCACAGCCGGCCTGCCATTTTGGTCAAAACTCGCACTTGCCCAGGACGAGACGCTCGTGCCGTTCACGGATGTTCCCGCGACATTTGCGGCGCCACCCGTAGTCCCCGGCAGCGTTCACTTTCTCGACACGCGTGAAGTCGATTCGTTCTACACGCCCGTGGAGGACTTTTACATCGTTCAGCATTACGATCAGCCCGAGATCGCCGAGGCCGATTACCGGCTGCGCATCACAGGTCTCGTCGATAACCCAACCGTGCTGACGCTCGATGACATCAAGAGCCGACCCAAGGTCGAGATCGATGCCGGCTTCGAATGCGGCGGCAACCGCCCGTCCGTATTTCAGGGTCTCATTGGCAATGCGCGCTGGGGCGGAACGAGCTTACGCGACGTCCTGCTCGAGGCCGGGATTCGCCCCGAGGGTATCGAGGTCGTGTTCTATGGTGCCGACAAAGGCAGCGAGACGATCCGCGATACGCAAGCCGAGCAGCACTTCGGACGCAGCATGCACTACACGGACGCCCTGCAGCCCGACGTCATGCTGGCCTACGAGATGAACGGCGAGCCGCTCAATCTCTACCATGGTGCGCCCTTACGCGTGATCGTGCCGGGCTGGTATGGCGTGGCGAACGTCAAATGGCTCGACCAGATTCACGTGCAGGACCGCCGTTACATGGGCCGTTTTCAGGCGCGCGACTATGTGACGCTGGCCCGGCGCGACATCGGTGGCGTCGAACGCTGGGAAGAACGTTCCGTCACCCGCATGCGGCTCAAGTCATCGATCATCCGCGTCACGCGCGGACCCGGCGGGCATACGATCACAGGCTTCGTGCTCAACGACGGCACGCCGCTGCGCTCGGTCGAAATCAAGGTCGACGACGGCCCGTGGCGGGAAGCGGAAATCGACGCGACGTCGACGCAGTACTCGTGGAAGCTCTTCAGCTACGCGTGGAACGACGCAACGTCCGGAGAGCACACGATCGTATCGAGAGTGACCGACGCGAACGGCCAGGTCCAGGCGACTGAAGCGGAGATGCCCGAGAAGCGCACGCGCTGGGAGAACTACGGACAGTTCCCGCGAACGGTCATGATCTCCTAGTTCGTCGCTCGCCCCCTAGTCAGGCACGAGGACGCGGATCCAGCCATCCTGGCGCGACGTGACGAACAGCTCGCCATCGCGGCTTTCACTGAGGTGCAGGTCGGCTCGCGCTGACGCCCGGCCGAGCTCCCGCTCGATGAGCTGAAAGAGCGTCACGTCTTCCCGTTCGCCTGAGGAATCGCTTACGTAGAGCTGAATCTCCTCGATGGGCGCGACGGTCTGCGGGATGCCATCGTCGGCCGCCTTCAGCGCAGCCACGTCGGCCGCGAACAAACGCCCTTGCCGGATGTCGCCGAACACGAATTTGCCCTGCAACGCAGGGATTGCGCCTCGGTAGGCAAAACCGTTCGTGATAGCGACGCCCTCGTCATGGTCGTACACGGCAACCGGATAGGTGAACTCGTCCTGCGTGCTGCCGTCGAGTATGTCGGCCGGCAACGGGAAGACAACTTCCATACTCCCGTTGGGATAATGGATGCCGTTGTCGAAATAACCCTCGCGGCGGAACCAGCCGTAGTTGCGGCCCTCGTGGACGATGTTGATCTCCTCGATCTGACTCATACCGATGTCCATCGCAAACAGCGTGCCGTCGCTCATATCCCATGAGAACCGGTGTGGATTGCGGAAGCCGTATGCATAGATCTCACCGAAGGTGTTCGGGTCACCGTCGGCAGCATACTGGTTGATCTCGGGAATCGTGTAATCACCGACGCCTTTGGTACCGCCGGACTCCGCAGGGCTGCGCGGATCGACACGCAAGATGGCGGTTAGAATGGTGTCGAGGCGTTGCGTCTGAGTCGGATCTCCCTGGTGCGGGCCGCCGCCGTTGCTAAACCCCAGATCCGTGCTGCCAATGTAGAGCAAACCGTAGTCGGCATCGCCGGGCGCGGACGTCGGATTGAACGCGAGATGTCCTAGCGCGTGATAGGGGTTGTCGACGATATGCCCGACTCGCAGCAGCTCGCGCTGCGTACCTCGGAAGACCGATGCCGCAGGATCGTTTGCACGCCACTCGGTGATGACGTCATGAAACGTCACGTCAGCTATCGTGAAACCGGGCGGGATGAAGTCCAGCGTCGCCGTGTTTCCGGCAATCTCCTCGATGTGAGTCGTATAGAACAAGCCGTTCTCAGCAAACTCCGGATGAAACTCGAAGCCGATGAATCCGCTCTGGAGGCCGGCCAGACTCAAGCGCGGAAAGACATCGCGAAAGTTCAAGTAGAGTGCGGGGTTGTTGCGGCTGTCGATCAGATACAGAAAGCCGCGCGAATCGTTGGCAAAGCGTCTGCCGTCAGGCAGATCCCGCACATAGCTCGGCCGGGCCCAGCCCACGGCGCCTCTGCCTATCGAGGGATCCAGCGCGGCCGTGCGCGGAAGCCGAGTGAGCTTTTCGATGCGAACTTCGAGTCCCTGCATCGTGACGGGCTCTGGAATCGGATTGCTGACTTGGGCGTAGAGCGATCCACTGGCCAGGAGCCCCGCCGTGAGCGAGGCCGTCGAAATCTGCTTGCGCATGCGTCCTTCCCCCTGTTGTTCTGTCTATCTGTCCGGAAGGGCTAGAAGTATTGGCGGTCGGCGCCGGCATGTAAAGTCGACCCCGCCCGCAGCACCCGTCAGAGACCGATGAGATCGATCAGCTCCGGCGAGAACCCGGCCCTGGCTTCGTCGTAGATCGGCGTCACCGCATCAATGAACAGCTGACGCTCGGCCGGCGTGAGCTCGATGATCTCCCCACCCGACGCGCGGATCGTCTCGGCTGCTTGCAGCTCTTCGTCATCTTTGAGGGAACGCTGTAGCGCAACGGCTTCGCGAACAGCGTCCCGCAGCACTGTCTGGACGTCGGGCGGCCACGACTCGAAGCTCGGTCGGTGTACAAAAATCGCGCGCGACAGATAAGAGTGGTACGTCGCCGTGTAATAGCGCTGCAGCGGATAGAGATTATAGGTGACCGCGTTTGCGAACGGGTTCTCCTGACCATCGAGCGTGCCGGACGCGAGCCCCTCTCGAACCTGCGGTAGCGGCAGATATTTTCCATCGGCCCCGAGCAGCTCGAACGTTCGTAGCTGTGTCTGCAGCACACGAATCGATACCCCTGCGAAGTCCGCCGGCGAGCGGACGGGCCGAACGTTATTGGAAACGTGCCGGAACCCATTCTCGAAGAAGCCGAGCACGCGAACGTCACGCTTGGCCTCGATGCCGTTTGCGACCGCCTGACCCAATGGTCCGTCCATGGCCGCACGCGCAGCCGCTGTGTCCTCGAAAATGAACGGTAGCGCCACGAGGTCGAGTTCCGGGACACGGTCCTCGGACATCGTCGCATAAGCCATCGTCAGTAAGCCGGCATCGACGAGCCAGGACAAATCAGCGCCGCCGTAACCAATGTCCAGCACGTTGAGCACGTAACGGACGTCGACGCGGTCGCCGAGCTGCTCCGTCAGCCGTTCGCCTATCAGGCGCATACCCTGGCTGAAGCTCGTCGTGTCTGGCCCGTAACCGCCGAGACGAATCACGATCGGCTGTTGCTCGGCCGCCGCTGATGGTGTTTCCGGAGCCTGTTCCAGAGAGGCCTCCGGCGACTGCGGGTCCGCACATGCCCCGATCAAGAGAATCAGACAAGCCGAAAGATTACGGCTGAGGTTCATCATCGTGTTCACTCCATATATCGGTAGACGCGCCGCTCGAATCCTTCGAGCACCGCGAGCGCCGTCTCGTCGTAGAAAGGCAGATACTGCATCAGTAGCACCGCGCCGATGCCACGCGCAGGGTCGACCCAGAACTGCGTATTCTGAATTCCGGCCCAGCTCATGCTACCCGGCGAGCGCAGCTCGGGGTCCTCGTGCGCGGCTGTGACCTGAAAGCCGAGACCGAACATATCTCGACCGGCATTGAGCGGGAACGGCCGCGTGCGTTCCGCGTTCGCCGCGGGTTGAAGCTCGACGCGCAGATCGCCGATCTGATTCTCGCCCATGAGCGCGATCGAATCGGCGCTAAGCAAACGCGTGCCGTCGGGGCCGAGGCCGCCAGCCAGCAGCATACGAAGAAACTTCGCATAGTCGGACGCCGTCGAATACAAGCCACCGTCTCCGCGCGGCGCGCCGCCGAGCTCACCCGACGTCGGATTGGATATCTCCACGAACGCGCCGGCCTCGGTCAAATGCCTTGTTACGACGCGTCCGAGCTTCGCCTCAGGCACGATCCAAGCCGTGTCGCTCATGCCCAGTGGCCCAAATACACGCGTTCGATAGAACTCGTAGAGTCCCTGTCCGGTCACAGCCTCGATCATCGAGCCTAGCACGCGCGTGCTCTCTCCGTACGCCCAGCGTGTGCCGGGGTCGAACAGCAGTGGGAAACGCGTGACCGACGGGCTCGGAACTGTCGTGCCGATCAAGGCGAATAGTGTCTCGTTCGAAAATGGATAACCAAGACCCGAGGTATTCGAAAGCAATTGACGTATCGTCACGGGCGTCGCCGCGGGTCGTGAAGTGAACTGCCTGGTGGCGGGATCGAAACTCGCGAAAACTTCCGTCGGCACAACACCAGGCAAATGCTCCGCGATCCGATCGTCGAGCGCGAGCCTGCCCTCCTCGACGAGCATCATGACCGCGACTGACGTGATCGGCTTGGTCATCGAAGCAATGTTGAAGATCGCGTCGTCGGCCATTGGCAACTCCCGCGCAACGTCCTGCAGGCCGAATGCGCCCCGATAGAGTTCACCCTCGGCGCCTGTGATGAGCGCGACGAGGCCGGGCACGTCGCTGCGCTCTACGGCCTCACGTAAGTAGGCGTCGATGGCGCCGTGCCCAGCCGAGGAGAGCTGCGATTGTGCCGCACCCGTCGTCACAATCAGCGTGGACAATGTAACGGCAGTCGCACAGCGCAACGTTCGCGTAAGCTCCATGTGGATATACTCGGCAAGGCACGGATCTGTATCAAAGTCACAGCGCAGCCCGATGTCAAGCGCTCGGTCGGACACACTCCACTCGTGCAGGGTTGCCGGCAACGCTGGAAACAGGACCGATCCTAATCGGTACAATGCCAGTTGAGCCCTAAAGGAAAAACCCTATGCGGCCTCGGTCCGTGAAACGTAGCGCTGTGTTGGCGTCGCGCGCTAGGCGAGCCCGTGTTGCGGTCTTTTGTCTGGCTGTGGCCGTCTCGAGCCCCGCCTTCGCTCAAGACGTTGCTGATTTCTATGCAGGACGTACCATCACGATCGTTGTCGGATCCGGCCCTGGCGGAATTACGGATATCTCCGCCCGAATCATCGGAGATTTCCTCGAACGGCACGTTCCGGGCGAGCCGACCGTCATCGTACAGAACATGCCCGGCGGGGGCAGCGTCACGATGGCCAACCACGTCTTTCGTACGGCCGCGCGTGACGGCACGGTGCTCGGCTACCCCGTTCCAGGCATGATCACCGCCGAGCTGCTCGAGCCCGACCGCACACGCTACGAAGGCCGTCGGTTCAACTGGATAGGCTCTGCGTTTCGTTCCACGAACACGATCGCCGTGCTCGACTCGACCGGTGTTCGCTCGATCGATGATCTCCGCGGGCAACGCGTCTTCTTTGGCGCATCCGGCAGAGGCTCACCCCTGTATCAAATCCCTGCGCTGGCCCGCGCGTTGCTCGGTCTGGATTTGGAGATAGTGACCGGGTATGAAGGTGGGACGGCCGTAGTACTGGCCATGGAGCGCGGCGAGGTCGATGGCCAGGCGATCGCGCTCGATTTCTGGCAGAACCTGCGCCCCGAATGGCTCGCAAGCGGCCGCCTCATTCACTTGGTGCGCATCGGCCCCCCGGACGAATTGCGCGCGGCAGGCGTCCCGCACATCGGCGACCTCGTTACGACGGACCGGGATCGCGCGCTCGTCGAGTTCATGGAGATCGGCGTCGCGCTCGGCTGGCCGCTGTTCGCACCGCCCGACGTGCCCAGCGAGCGTGTCGCCGCGCTGCGCGGAGCATTTGATCGGCTCGTCCTCGACCCCGAGTTCAAAGCCGCGGTCCAGAGTGCGCTCGAACTCGAGCCCGACCCCGTCTCGGGCGCCGAGCTCGCAAACTACGTTGAGCAAGCGTTGAGTACGCCCGCAGAGATCGTCGCGGATGCAATTCGTGTAATGGGGCTTTAGTCCG
>JAOTTJ010000263.1 GCA_029864465.1 Gammaproteobacteria bacterium
CGCGAGCTTGCTGCGCACGACGCCGAACAAGTTCTATCGGCAGGGCTTGGACGAGGCGACAGAGCTCGAAGACGGTTTGCCGGCTGATCGCGAAGCTTTGTTCGGCTATAACGCGCTCGTAATCGGTAGCTTCGAGGCCGCGGCGTTCACGCCCGAGCAGCAGGAAGGCATTCGCGATTTCGTCAGCGAGCGCGGTGGTAGCCTGCTCATGCTCGGGGGCTTACGCGGTCTCGGTGACGGCGGCTGGGGCAACAGCGTCGTTGCAGAGCTGTTGCCGACGCAGCTTCCCTCTGTCGATGCGCAGAGTTTCTATCGCGGGCGCACGAAGGCACGCCTGACGGAGGCCGGCCGCGAATCTCTGATCACGCAGCTTGACGCCGACCCCCAAACCAATCTCGAGCTCTGGGAAGAGCTGCCGGATCTCGCCGACTTTCAGTATTTGGCCGAGCTCAAGCCAGGCGCGGTGACTTTGCTCGAGGCGGAGATTCAAGGCACGGCTCATCCGTTGCTCGTGCATCAGCGCTATGGGCTCGGCAACGTCTATGTGCTGGCAACCGGCGGGACCTGGCGCTGGCAAATGCAGCTGCCGTCCGAGGACATGCGCCACGAGACGTTTTGGCGACAGCTCTTGCAGACGCTCGTGGCCGGCGTGCCGGCACCCGTGCAGCTTCGGGCCGACCGGTTCTATTACGGAGACTCGACCGAGGTGGAGTTGCGCGCCGAGGTCCGCAATGCGCGGTTCGAAAGCGTCGGTGACGCTGACGTCACCCTGACGATGTCGACGGCGGGTGCAGAGCCCGTCGAGGTCGACATGCGACCGGTCCCCGGTGAGCCCGGTTTCTACGCAGTAACGGTTCAGGCTGAGCAACCTGGCGTCTACGAGTTCGAAGTCGAGGCGATGCTCGATGAGGAATCTCTCGGCACGGCACCGTTCGCTGTTCGGCGCGAGGACGGGGTCGCCGAGCATTTTGCGATCCAGCAGAATCGGCCTCTGCTCGAGCGCGTCTCGCAGCTCACGGGTGGGCAGTATTTCTCGCTCGCCGATCTCGCCGACTTGCCCGAGGCCATCCGCTTCTCGCAGGCTGGAATCGTCGAGACTCAGGTGTTACCGCTCTGGAGCATGCCGATCAATTTCCTGCTACTTATGCTGCTCAAGGCTGGCGAATGGGTGCTGCGGCTGTATTGGGGGCGCTTATGAGACGCATTGCGGCAATGCTGTCGGTGGGGCTGCTGGTCGCTGCGCCCGCGAATGCCGAGACGCATTATTTAATAGTCAGCGGTCTCGGAGGCGAGCCGCGCTACGCGGAGAGTTTTGCGCAGCAGGCGCTTTCACTGGCGCAGTCCGCGCGGCGCACGCTAAACGGCGACGAGCGAGTGACGTTGCTCAGCGGCGACGAGGCGACGAGCGATGCGGTGACGGGCGCCCTCGAGCAGCTTGCTGCAACGGTCGCTGAGGGCGACACGGTTGCCGTGTTCCTGATCGGTCACGGCAGCTTCGACGGTGAGCAGTACAAGCTCAACCTGCCGGGCCCAGATCTGGACGGTGAGACCCTCAACGAATTTCTTACTGCGCTACCGGCCAGACAGCAGGTCATCGTCAATACGACGAGCGCGAGCGGCGCGGTGCTCGAGGCCTGGGCAGCCGACGGACGCACGCTGATTACAGCGACGAAGAGTGGCGGAGAGCGCAACGCAACGCGCTTCGCTGAGCAATGGGCGCTCGCGCTTGCCAGCGAGGAAGCTGACGCTAACAGGAACGGGGCCATTACGGTCCAGGAAGCCTACGATTTCACGACGCGCAAGGTCGCCGACAGCTTCGAGGGCGCCGGCTTGCTCGCGACCGAGCATGCTGAGGTCGCTGGCGACACGGCCTTGGGCTTCAATATCGCGCTGCTCTCGGCGCGTATCGCCACGACGGACCAACTTCGTAACCTGATCGAGCAGCTCGAGGTGCTCGAGGGTCAGATCGAGACCCTGCGCGGGCGCCGTGACGAGATGGACAACGATGCCTATTTCGAAGATCTGCAGGGATTGTTGTTGGAGCTCGCGCTCGTGCAGCGTGAGATCGACGCAGCGCGTGCCGGTGAATAGCGCGCTGCGTATCCGCTTCCTCGCGGCCGCCGCCGTGGCCTCTTGCTGGTCCATGCAGGCCGTGGCGCTGAACTTCGAGTATTCGAGCGATCGGCCTGATGAGCTCAGGGATTGCGATGCGCTCGAGTACCGCGGTGAGCGCTATGACGCGGACGACTGTTACGCGGCGCTGCGAGTGAGTGGCTCGGATCCGCGCGTTCGCGCCGAGGCCGCGTGGAGCCTCGGTGATTTGAGGGCTGCGAATACGCAGTTTCAGGAAGCCATCGATCTCTATCCCGAGGATCCTCGTCTGCGGACGCGCTGGGGCGAGCTCTTTGTCATGACTCACCAGGACAACGAGGCCGTCAAGCTCTTTCAAGAGGCGCTCGAGCTCGATCCCGACTACGCACCCGCGAAGCTCGGCCTGGCGAGCGTCTCCGCCGGACGCTTCGAGGATCAGGCGCGTGAGTGGGTCGATGAGGCGCTGGGGCATGATCAGGACCAACTGCGTGCGCATCTGCTGCTCGCGCGTATGAGTCTCGAGACCGGGGAGTTGGACGATGCGGAAGCGTCGCTCGATCGGGCGTTGCGCCTGGCAGAAGCCCAGGACTTGCCGCCGCTCGAAGTCTACGCGCTCAAGGCATCAGCGGATCTTCTGCGCGGCGTGACCGACAGCGTCTGGACAACTCGCGCGCTCGAGATGAACGCGTCGTTCGGCGACATCTACGCGATACCGGCACATTTCTATGTGATCACGCGGCGCTATCGTGAGGCCATTGAGCTGCTGTCCGAGGCCGTGCGAATTCAGCCCGATCTGTGGGCCGCGCACGCTGAGCTCGGCGTGAACTTGCTGCGCGTTAATCGTATCGCCGAAGCTATGGCGCACCTCGAGACGGCCTATCGCGGCGATCCGTTCAGCGCGAAGATCGTCAACACGCTGCGGCTCATCGACAGTCTCGACAATTTCCGCGACGTTGTCCGGATGCCGGAGATGGACGAGGCGAATGGTGGGGCTGGGATGATTCTGCGCTTGCACCGCGACGAATCCGAAGTGCTCGAGCCCTATGTCAGCGAACTCGTCAACGATAGCCTCCGTACGTTCTCGCAGCGTTACGGTTTCGAGCTCTCCGAGCCCGTGGTCGTCGAGCTCTATCCCGAGCACGACGATTTCGCCGTGCGCACCTCGGGTTTGCCCGGCATCGGGCTCTTAGGTGTAACGTTCGGCTATCTCGTCGCAATGGATAGCCCGTCCGGTCGCACCGACAACGATTTTCATTGGGGCACGACGCTGTGGCACGAGATGGCGCACGTGTTCACGCTCGAGGCAACCAATCATCTCGTGCCGCGCTGGTTCAGCGAGGGCGTCTCGGTCTACGAGGAGTGGAGCACGGGTCCGCTGCCCGGCCGGCATATTCCGATGCACGTTCTACAGGCAGTTGCAGAGGACAAGTTTTTGGCCGTTGCCGATCTCGACAGCGGTTTCATCCGTCCGACGTATGACGGTCAGGTGATGGTTTCGTACATGCAAGCCGGTCTGATCTGCCAGTTTATCGAGCACCGCTGGGGCCAGTCCGCCTTCGTTGCGATGCTCGAGCAGTACACCCAGGGCGCCGATACGGCTGCGGCTATCGAGCAGGCGCTCGGCATCAGCCCCGATGCGTTCGATCAAGGCTTCGAGGCGTTCATTGCCGCAGAGCTCGGTGGCGTTCTGGAGAGCCTCGACGACTGGAAGGCCCAGAGCGAGCGTGCTTATGAGGCGGCCGACCGCGGCGACTGGGGCGCGGCGTTAGAGGCCGCCAGCGCCGCAGTGACCAGCGTTCCGGAGTACGTCGCCGACGGCAACGCCTATCTACTGAAGGCCAAGGCGCACGATGAGCTCGAGCAACCGGATGAGGCGCTCGCCACGCTCGAAAGCTATTGGTCGCTCGGCGGCCACGATGCCGGTGCGCTCAAGGCGCTAGCGCGGCGTCTGGATGAGCGCGGCCGCAGAGCCGACGCGATCGATGTTCTCGACGATCTACTCGGGGTCGTGCCGCTCGATAGCGGGCTGCATATCGATCTCGGTGACCGGCTCATGGCTGAGGAACGCGCAACGGAAGCTTTGCGCGAGTATCGAGCCGTCCTGGCGCTGAATCCTTACGACCAGGCCGGCGCGCACTACCGACTCGCGACGGCCTACCGGCAGCTCGACGACGCCGCCAAGACCCGGGAGCATTTGTTGTATGCTCTGGAGATCGCCCCGCATTACCGGGAAGCACAGCAACTGTTATTGGAGATCGCCCGTTGAGTTCCGAAAAAGCCAGCCCGCTAGATAGCGAAGAAGCCCGAGCGCTCGTCGAGCAATTTCAGCCTTCGATGAATGCGATCCGCGAGCAGGTTCGTAAGGTCATCGTCGGTCAGGACGAAGTCGTCGATCATCTGCTGCTGACCTTGCTCGTCGGCGGACACTGCTTGATCACGGGCATGCCGGGCACGGCAAAGACGTTGCTCGTGCGCACGCTCGCCGTCGCGCTCGGCCTGACGTTCAAACGCATTCAGTTCACGCCCGATCTCATGCCCACAGACGTTACGGGCACGGACATCATCGAAGAGGACATCACGACGGGACACCGCACGTGGACCTTCGTGCCTGGGCCGCTGTTTACCAATGTCCTTTTGGCCGACGAGATCAATCGCACGCCACCGAAAACTCAAGCCGCGTTGCTCGAGGCGATGCAGGAACTGTCGGTCACGGTG
>JAOTTJ010000028.1 GCA_029864465.1 Gammaproteobacteria bacterium
CGAGGACTGGCCGGGTACCGAGATCGGGTGGGGAATCGTCCGCAGCCGCTGTAACCGCGGCTACGCGACCGAGGCCGCCACGGCTTCGATCGACTGGGCGTTCGAAACGCTAGGCTGGGATGACGTTATCCACACGATCTCGCCAGGCAATATCGTTTCGCAAGCCCTAGCTACCAAGCTCGGCTCTCGCAACCGAGGCCCAGGCCGGCTGCCTCCTCCGTTCGAGGACCTACCGATCGAGATCTGGGGTCAGACGCGCGAAGAGTGGCAATCGCGCGAGTAAGCTGAAGTCGGACTTCGACTCCCCGGTTTCCCGAAGTCATTGCCGCTTTGCGCCCTTGCGTGTGGATTTCGTCGGCGGATTTTTAGCAACGAATCGGTGGCCCTCGACGAGCTTGAGCAAATCGAACGCGCTGAGCATGCCGACAACCTTCTGCTCATGCGTGACGATCACGCGATGAATTTTGTGATTGCGCATCACGCGCGCCGCGGTGCTGACGTCATCGTATTGCGGCACGGTGTAGACCTTCTCCGTCATCAGATTGCTGATGGACGCGCCCGGCTTTAAATCCCGCACTAGATCAGTCGAAGAGATCACGCCAACGGGCGAGTTTTCACTATCGACAACAGGCACGGCGCCAACTTTGTTCTTTTCGAGCAATTTACGCACGTGCTCAACCGTGTGGTGAGGCTGAGCCGTCACGACAGACCCCGTCATGAGCTCGCTGACCTTAACGTTCATGGATACCTCCGGCCGAATCGGATGACAGAGAAAAATCTCCTTCTATGCAAGATGCTCGCCGAACCAGTCCAGCGGGAGAATCGTGGGAAGTACGTAAAGGAAGATCGGGGCCGGCCGGCGTGCTGTGCTTGCGAGCGTTCATCACGCACAGTGGTTCCATCGGACGAACGACCGCTCGCGACTTACCTCATTCTCGGGCTCGTGACTGCTTTAGGTCCGGGCGACTCGAACTCGACCCCGCCGAGCGAACCGACATAGACGTTGGCGCGATCATTCCAACGTAGCGTCACTCGAGCCGCTCGATCGATCATTGCTGTGATGCTGTCGTGCTCCCTGAAGTTCAGGATCTCTCCGATCACCGTGACGTCGCTGCCGATACCCGTGATCTCGCAGGTATCCTCGAACTGAGTGTGCCGTGCGCTCATCTTGGATCTCCGAGGGTCGTTTTCGAACCAAAGGGTGCATTGCGCCGAAACAGCCGGCTGCGTCCCGGCTCAGGCGCTGAAAGTGCTCCGGGACGCGAGAATTCATCGGTGCGGACCGGTTGGCTGTCATAATGAACCGAATGTCGGCACATTAGCACCATTCCGAGTGCCAGTACCGAGCTATTGTCGCCACGTTGCGCTAGGCTGATTCACCGTTCATCGAGTCCCCAGGCGAGCTAGCGCCAAGCCTCCTTCGACGGCCGTTGATCGAGCACAGGTATCCAGCCTGTGATCGAGGCCCCCCGCAAGGGTCATGCAAGGAGACAACGTCATGAGACAGACTCAACAAGGGTTCACGCTGATCGAGCTGATGATCGTCGTGGCGATCATCGGCATCCTCGCTTCGATCGCTATTCCGGCGTATCAGGATTATACGATCCGCGCGCAGGTTTCCGAGGGCATGAACCTCGCCGCCGCCGCTAAGATTGCCGTCGCCGAGGATTTCCTGAACGAGGGCGCTGCCCCGGTCGACCGCACAGACGCGGGCATGACCAAGAACGCGGCCGACACGCAGGGCAAATACGTCCAGTCTGTCGGAGTCGCCAACGGCACGATCGTCATCACGTACGGCAACGAAGCCAACGCTCAGATCGCTGCTGAGACCTTAGGCCTGACCCCGTATGAGAGCGTTGACCTGTCGGTCATCTGGCGCTGCGGTGGGGCTCCGGTCCCGGCTGGCTCGAACGGCCTCATGGGCGCGTCCGGTGGCGTCAACGTCGCCGTGCTCAACCAGGGCACGCTGGCTGGCGCTGCGTTCCAGCAGTATCTGCCTTCGGCTTGCCGTCCGTAACATCGCCGGGTGATGCGGCGGTTACCGGGCCCGCCCATCCGCCAACTCGAGCCTGACGGCACCGAATCCGCGCATGCGCTGTTGCGTGGGATCGGCGACGTAGCGCGCATCAGCGACCCAGAGCACGGTTCCGCTGTCCGTTTGCTCCACGACCGAATATGGGAAACGCGCCCAACTCAAGAACTGCTGTCCGTCCACGTGCTCACGCGCGCGATCGAGCCAGACGGCATCGCCCTTCGCGATGATGGCCGGACGCGTCTCGAAGCGCGGCAACGGCGTGAAGCGCACTGTTCCAAGACGATACTCGTTGTCGTATTCGAAGACGATTTCGCGCCTCAGCGGATCGAATGGCACAGGCGAGGCCATGAGCCGTTGTGGCGGAAATGGACGCGTCGCCGCAAGCGCCTCGTTCATCGCAACGCGTGTCAGCATGAAGTTCGAACCGATGTAGGTGACCAAGAGCGCCAGCGCTATGGTTGCCGGCCGTCTAAACCACTCGAGCGGCCGGCGCCGCAGCGCCCATGCCGCGACAAGCCCGGTGATCAGCGTGAGCCAAACGACCCAGTCGATGATGAACAGCGTATCGCCGTAGAACCATCGGTTGGCAAACGGCATGAGCCATCGCATTCCGTAGGTGTTGAGCCAATCGAGCGATGGATGACTCCAGACACCGATCGCGGACAACAGTAGCAGCCAGCGAAACGAAGCTTCGCGGGCCGGGGACGGTCTGATCCGCGCGATCCCGGTGACTACGGCGGCGAGCACGACCGGCAGCACGACGAGTGCGGGAATGCCGTGCGTCACGCCGCGACGAATTGCATAGGCAGCCGCTCCGTCGAAAAAATAGGAAACCGCATCGACGTCGGGCAGATTTGCCGCAACGACCAGCGTCGCCGCGCCGAAGCGCGTCTTGCGCGCCAGACCCGTGCCGCCGAGCGATGCGCCTACGAGCGTATGGCAGACGGGGTCCATCTCGGCTCAGCGGCAGGAGCTAGTTCAAATACTGGGCGACAAAACTTAAGCAGCCCTACAGGACATCCCCGAACTGCTCGCGCACGCGTTGGATTCGATCGTCGAGAAACGCCTGAAATTCCTCGGGCCTGACCCACGGGTGCGGATCGCCGGGCTGGCGCTCGGCGAGCAACGCAGCGCGGTCGAACAGGTCGCCCGTTCCTGACAGATATGTGTCGAAATGAATGCCGATGTGCACCTGAAGATTCGGAATCTTCTTAATGCGCTCGATATCGGCAATGAACTGCCTGGCGACGGCCGGGTCGTCGCTTCGCACGCTCGGCCCGCCGTGAAAATACGCCTGATATTCCACGCCGTTGTCGTAGACCGGGAACTGTAGCGATGTCGTGCCGGGCGTGTGTCCGGGCGTAATTTCGAGATTGATCGTCGTGTCGCCGAGCGTCAGCGTGTCGCCGTGCTCTATGATGAAATCGATGCGCGGCGCGTACTCGCCAAAGCTCTCGACCATGAGCTTGCGGTCCTCCTCGGCCGTGCCGAACTGCGCGTCGATGACCTTCTGCAGCGCTGGGGCGCCTGCGAAATGATCCCGATGCCCCTGTAGGATCAGGACGTACTCGATATCCATCGGATCGAGCCCGACCTTGCGGATGTTACCGAGCAGATAATCCGTGTAGCCCTCGTTGTCCCAGAGCGTATCGATGAGAATCAGGCCCTCGCTCGTCTCGATGACGTAGCTGCCGACTTCGCCGATGCCGACAAAATAGAGGTTATCGAAAATCTGAAACGGCTCGCGTGCCATGACGCTCAGGTCGTTGAGCGGCGTGAGGCTCGGTGGCGGCTGCGCGACGGCGACGCTGGTAAGCGCGAACCAAACAACTAGCGTCGCATTCAAGAGACGAGACATTCGGATTTCCTCTTTCTTAATGGCTGCGTGCTGCACGGCGATTCAGTTCCGAATCGGAAATAAGGGGACAGTGACCTTATTTCATTAGATGAACCACGTCTCCTGCTCGCCGCCCTCGGGGCCGAAGAAGAACACCCACGTCGCGAAGTCATCGGAAAACTCCTCGAACCGGTGCTCGATCCCGGCCGGCACGAAGATGACCTCGCCCACCTCGAAAGCCTGCCTATCATCGCCGCGCACGATGAATCCCGTTCCGGAGATCACGACATAGATCTCATCGAGCGAATGCTTGGTCTGAGGATCCTCGTGATCCGGCTTATAGATCTCCACATGCAGCGAGCCGTGGCGAAAAACTTTTTCGTAGGGACTGTCCTCGCGCTCGAGCTGCGCCAGCGCATTCGCGACCGTTAGGCGCTCGTCTGCCTTCATTACTCCCCGTTTCTAGTCGTATCGAACTAGGCGGTAGCCCAACCGGCATCTAAACACATCTAACTGTCAGACTTCTAGAAGTTCCACGTCGGCAGATAGCTGTAGCTCTCCGCGTACTCGAGCATCTGCTCCGTGAAGTCTTCCGGGTACTCGACGCGCACGTCAATGATCTCGCCATTCTCCTCAACGGGTACGAGTTTTGCGTTGATGAACGCCGAGTACGATGGAATATCGAGTGCTGCGTAGCGCTCGCGCACCTCGGCGTGAATCTCGGGATCGACCTTGACGGCGTAGGTCTCGATGAGATCGCGGATCGCCTCGAAGTCTCCCTCGGACTTGATGCGTTGCAGCTCTCGGAGTTGCTGACCGAAAATTTCGCGCAGCGCCGCGAAGTCGTTGACGACGAAATAGGTTTTGCCGTCGCGCTCACGCCGCTCGATGACGTTCTGATCACCGCCCATCTCGTAAGCCCAGGCTGAAACGAGCTGGCGATTGCGCATGTGCGCTTCCTCGATGTCTTTGCCCAGCTCAATGCGGTTGAGCTGCTGCATGAGGCCGTTGCGGATATACCATTCGTACTCCGTGTAGCCAGCTTCGACCGACGGCATGAGCCCGAGCTCGACGAGCTTTGGATCGAGGATGTAGTAAAGCCCGACGAGATCGGCGCGGGCCTCCTCGAGCGGCGACATGTAAATACCGAGCGTCTCGTTCGGCGGGCCGATGCCGGGCGCGAGCTGACCCGACGCGTGGCCGATGACCTCATGCATGTCCGTCGTGAGGATGCTCGTGAGCGCGTTGAACTGCTCGTAGCGCTCGACCTCGGCTTCGTCCCAGGCAAACTCACGCGTTGCGCCGCCCGAAACGCGATCGTAGGCCTGCTGAATGTTCGCAAGCGCAACGGACTTCGAGCCGTGCTCGCGGCGTATCCAATCCGAATTCGGCAGGTTGATGCCAACCGGTGTCGTCGGTGAGGCGTCGCCGGCCTCGCCAACGACGTTGATGGCCCGGCCCGTGATGCCTGTGACGTCTGCCTTCTTGTACTCGTTGGCAATCGGCGCATTGTCCTCGAACCATTGCGCCTCCGCCGCCAACGTTTCGATGCGCTGCGTTGCGACCGGGTCGACGAACTGCACGACGGTCTCGTAGGAGCCGCGATAGCCGATCGGATCGTTGTAGACCTCGACGAAGCCATTGATCATATCGACCGTCGACTCCGTGTCCGCCACCCACGCGATGTTGTGCGCGTCCCAGTCTTCGAGATCACCGCTACGGTAGTACGCAATGAGCTTCTCGAGCGCATCGCGCTGCAACTCGCTCTCCGTGACGGTCAGCGCCCGCTCGAGCCAATAGACGACGCGCTCGAGTGCCTCCGTGTAGAGCCCACCGACGCGCCAGACTTGCTCGACGATCTCACCGTCCATATTCGCGAGCCGCGAGTTCAGCCCATACCAGATCGGCGTCTCATCATCCGGATCACGGCGCTCGGCATAGAACGCCTCGACATCGTCCTGCGTGACACCCGAGTAGAAATTCACGGCCGAAGTCGCGACCGGATCCTGCCCAGGCACGCGGTTGACGAGCCGCGCATCGACGGTCGAGTCGAACATGACGGGCCGCAACTCCGCTAGCAACTCGTCGACCGACTGGCCCGGCCTTGTCGGGAAATCGCCGGGTGTTGCTTCAACGAATTCGACGAGGTCCTCGTAACCGAAGCCCGGTACGAATTTGTCATAGCCGTAATGATGGTGGATACCGTTAGCAACCCAGATTCGTTTTGTGTGCTCGAGCAGCGCCTGGAACTCGTCCGTGTCGCGGGGGCCCGGGTAATTCCTGACAACCTCCTCGAGCGTGCGCCGTATAGCGAGGTTGTAGCGATATTTCTGATCGTAGATGATGTCGCGGCCCGAGAGGCCTGCCTGCGTAAGGTAATAAAGCAGCGTCTTGTCCCGGAGACTCAGCTCGTCGAAGCCTGGCACCTGATAGCGCAGAATTCGCAGATCCGCGAAGCGCTCGGCCTCGACCTGAAAGCCTTCGGCTGGCTCCGGCGAGGTTGCCGGTGTCGCGGCACCACGCTCCGGCTGCGTCTCGAGCGTAACGGATATGGGATCTTGGCCTGGGCTACAAGCCGCCACCAATAGTACGGACAGGCCCAGGCCCAACGTCTTGTGGCTCATGATTCAGGCTGCTCCCGATCAGGCGATCTTCTAGTCGCTCGACAAAACCCTGACCCCGCCAGGCCGCAACCGCCGAAAGTCGGTCGCGTTGCTCGTTGCGATCGCTGCGTTGTCTGCCAACGCGGCTGCAGCAATCATGCAATCGATCAGCGTCCCCTTGCGTCGCCCGGATTCATTAAACAGCTCCGCGGCAACCTCCGCGTGCTCCTCGGAGAAGCCGACCCGACGGCCGACGACGCGTTTGGCCAAATCTGACGCCTCACGCCCGACCGGACCGCAAAGAAATTCGGTCCAGGCGACTGTGCTCATACCAAGCGATTCCCCAGCCGTGAGCCATGTACGCAGCAGCGCGTCTTCATTCGATCCTCGAACGAGGGCCCGGATCAAGAAGCTCGTATCGAGATGGATCACGGCCTAGCGTTCGAGCCGCTTGGCAGAAGCCCGCCGCTCGCGCCGCATTGCCCGCTCCCACTCGTCCGAGGTCTCGGCCGTCAGGCCCAGCGAGGACTGCAAGTCGTCGAGCGCCTCAATGGCGCTCCCAGCGCCCGGCGTACGGTCCCTCGCCGCGGAATGAATGGCGCGCCGCAGCGCCTCGGACTTGGAGACGTTCCAGCGCTGTGCCATGGCTTCGAGCTCGCGGACGGTCTCGACGTCCAGGGAATAGGTCGATTTGATCGTCGTACTGACCATACCTCGATGGTATGGCCATACCGCCCCTCGCTCAAGCTCCAAATCGGCGAATTTGCCCGGAAATGGGTGCTGGGCTACTCGGCCGGCACAAGCCGCTCGAGCTCCTCGAACCAGTTCTCGACGATGATGATCTGAGGTGCAATTGTTGCATCCTCCAATGATCTGATCATCAGAAAAGCCTCGCCATCCGGCGAGACATCGAAGTTACGCCCTCCCGGCCCCAAAATGTAGTTGTCTTCGAACAGCGGTCGCGGATTTCCCGCCACGAAGGCTGGACCGGGTTGGGTCGAGACGGCCATGACTTCCGTACCGCTACGATAAAAGAGTTCCTGACCGTTGCGTGCCCAGAGCGGCTGCGTACCACCACCCGTGGAGACTTGCCAGCGCCCCGCCTCGATATCCGGAAACGGCCGCACGTAAATTTCTTCACGCCCCGACTCGTTTGACGTGTACGCTAGCCAGTTACCGTCTGGCGAGAGTTCCGGGTTGGTTTCGCCGAATACCGAATTCAACAGTGACTCGGTCTCCCCGTCTGGAAGCGAAATGCGTCCGATATCGTCGTTGATGTTCGACTCGGCCGCTCCGTACACGATCAACTCGCTCTCATCGGCGACGAATCCCGTTGGGAAGATCTGACCCGGGCTGTCAGCTAGCCGCTCCACGGCGCCCGTGCCGTCTGCCGCCTGCAAAAAGAGACTTGTCTCGAACGAGCTACCGCTATCGCGCGTCGACGAGAATGCGATTCGCTGCCCATCGGGTGACCAAACGGGGAATTCGTCTTGACCCGAATCGAACGTCAGGCGCGTCAGCGCTTCGCGCATTATGTCCCAAATCCAAATATCGAGCTCTTGATCTCGAACATCTAGCGCGATCCTGGTGCCATCAGGCGAAATTCGCGGGTACAGATAGTTGCGTGGCTCGGCCGTGAGCGGTAACTCACGTCCATCCCGATCCACCCAAACCAGCATGTTCGCCTGTGCGGTCGTTCCGCCACGAACATAAATGAGCGTCCCGTTGTCCGCCACGGAGTATTGAGCCGTACCGGTAACTGCTGGGTTCGGTCTCGTTACGCCCTGCACGAGCGGCACAACGTCACCTGAGACCGTGAGACTGTCGGGATCGAACGCAACCGCGTACAGGCCACTACCCAATGCATAAACGAGATGACCAGTTGGCAGATAGCGAGCGTCGCTTCCACCGTTCAAGACTACGGTTCGTTCACCCGTAGAGAGTGAATGCGCGAGTATTTGTGCAGTGTCCCAATTGTCTGTGGTGGTCGATGTAAGCAGGACTGTTTCGCCGTCGGGCAGCAGCGTCGCACCGAATGGAACCTCTCCTTGCGCCGGGATCACCTGTTCGAGCACGCCACCGTTCGTCGAGACTTGAAATATTCCCGCAGCCTGACCAATCAATAGCGTGCCGTTCGCCTCCCAAGTCATGCCCAGGGGTGGCTCGACATTCTCGGCGATCACGACAGCAGCCCCACCGGTCGTGGAGATGCGCTTGACCTCGCCCGTCGTTCCCCAGAAGGCGACGGCTCGCCCATCAGGTGAGAAAGCCAGCGAAACTGAAGCGGGCTCGGTTCCGGGAATGAGGCGGGCTTCGAGCTGTTCCATCGTGCGCAAGAACAGGCCTTGCGTCGTGTTGTATACGAACGAGCTTCCGTCCGGAGAAATCGCGATGACGCGGAAGCCCAGCTCCCTGAACCGCTGACCGGATGGCAGATCGTAGTCGAAACGCCTGATGCCCTCGGGATCCGGCTGCATGCTGGTCCAGATGGCAAAACCCGCAACTAGCGCGGCCAACACTGGGGCAACAACTAGCAATGCCCGCCGCCACATCGGTTGCCGGATGGTCATGACTGCGCCGCCTTGCGCTGCGATCGTGTCGAAAGCGCCCTCGAGCGATAGCTTGACGTCGCGGATGTCAGCGATGCGCTTGTTTGGATCTTTCTGCAGACACAGCTCGATCGTCTGGCGCACGGCAGGTGAGATCGCCGCCGGTAACGACTTCATGTCGGTTTCGTTCGCGAGGATGCGCGCAAGCGTGATCGCGACGTCCTCACCCGCAAACGCCGGCTGTCCCGTCAGCATCTCGTAAAGCAGACAGCCGAACGCCCAGACGTCGGTGCGGTCGTCGACGAACTTGCCGCGCGCTTGCTCGGGGCTCATGTAAGCCGCGGTGCCGAGAATGATGCCCGTCTGCGTCACGGCCGGCGTCGTCATCGCCGGCGCGCCGGGCCCACTCGAGGCCTGGATGTCGAACGCCTTAGCGATTCCGAAGTCGAGCACTTTGACGGTGCCGTCGTCTCGAACCATGACGTTGGCGGGCTTCAGATCACGGTGGACGATTTGTTGACCATGCGCGGCCTCTAAAGCCTCGGCGATTTGCATCGCGATACCGAGCGCTTCGTCTGCGGGTATCGGCCCTTCGGCGATACGATCGGCCAGTGTCGGGCCCTCGACGAGCTCCATGACGAGCGCCGTCGTGCCGTCGGTTTTCTCGAGCCCGTGGATCTGGGCGATGTTCGGGTGATTGAGCGCCGCCAAGGTCTTGGCTTCACGCTCGAACCGCTCGATGCGGACGGCATCCTCGGCGAACGAGGCCGGCAGTACCTTGATTGCGACGGCGCGCTCGAGCGTCGTATCGGTTGCACGATACACCTCGCCCATACCGCCGGCGCCTATCGGATCGCCGATTTCATAGTTGCCGAAGCGTATGCCGGGCTCGAGCGCCATCCCCGCTCCCCTTATTCTTATTCGACCCCTATTCTACTGATATTGAGATTATTCACACCCGAAAACGGTCGTTTTATCGGGGATTCACGAAGAGCTGCTAGGACGGCTTGTACCTCTACCCTACGGCTCCACTATGCAGTCGTAGAGACCGACCGCCTCGCCCTGCTTCCAGGTCCAAAAGGCTTCCCAGACGAAGGGCTCGACGAGCGTCGCCGGCTCCGTCACGGTCATGACATAGTCGAGCCGGTTGCCGCCATCGACAGCCGTGATGCGTTCGTCGACGACGACGTTCTCGGTTTGCGGGGCGCCGATGCGATTGAAATACGGCCAGTTGATCCGCGTCGTCCGGACTACGAGCGTATCGCCTTCCCACCGACCCACCGAATATCCCAAGTGCGAGGCCTCGACGCTGGCAGGATCGACCGCGTTTTCCATGTGTATTGTACGAACGGCATCGAACTCCTCGAACCGTAGCTCGATCTGACCGTCGCCCTGCACAAATTGCATCGGATACGGATTGCCCATGAGCGCGGGCATGCCGGGCGCTATGCATGACAACAGCGGGTTGTCATCAACGTCATTCCACGCAGCTTGAGCGGCAATGGCTTCCGGCGTCAGCTCATAATTCGCGCGCCCCTGGAAAAACCACGCGCGCGATCCCTGGCTCCAGACGCGAAAGAGCCCGTTCGCGCTAGCGACAACCTCGCTGTCTGCCTCCAAGACCACACTTTCACCGCCCACGCCGGTATCCGACCAACGCGGCTCACGGCTCGAGCCCACCAGCAGCTCGACGCCATCCGGCAGCAGCAGGTGATTGACGAGCATGTGGTGCGGGCGCTGCGTCGAAGCCGACCCTGCAACCCGCACATGATCGCCAGCCGCGACCAGACCACTGGCCACACCGCGCCGGCGCTGCATGCTCACGGCGCCGCCCTCCAGGTACCAAACGACAGTTTCACCATTGGCATCGGTCGTTTCGATATCCAACAGGATGTGTGGGTTGCGCCAGGAGACACTGACGACCTCGCCTTCGAACTCCGTGACGACGCTACGATCGTATTCCGCCATCGAGTGGTGGCCGGATACGGAGATCGGCAACGTGACGAGCAAGCTCAACGCCGATGCGGTGAATACGTTCGTATTAGCGTTCATGATCTCATCTGTTCTTTTGACCGTTCTCGTCTCATCCGAGCCCGAGTTTCCGATGACAATCGGAATCGCGCTTTCATCGCTCCGGCAAAGCAAACACATGAATCGCATTGCCATGCGGCGGGTGGCGCACGTCGGGCGCGATCAGGGCCGGCACGTTACGCGGGCTGCCGCCGCCTAAGCCCGTCGGCACGGCGACGTATTGCACGCCATCAACGCGGTAGGTGAGCGGAAAGCCCTGCACGGACGTGCCCAACCGCGTCTCCCAGAGGATCTCGCCGGTCTCGATGTCGATCGCGCGGAATCGCCGGTCGAGGTCGCCGACGAACACGAGGCCTCCAGCCGTCGACAGCGTCGACGTCAGGAACGGCGCGCGCTGCTCGAGACTCCATTTCTCTTCCATCGTCGCAACGTCGTAGGCACCGAGCTTGCCGATGTTGCCATCAGTGCCCGGCATTTCGTACCAGCGCCGGTCTGCAGAGGTGCCGCCCGAGCCCGGCACGAGCTCGACCATGCGCCCGCGGATCTCCATGCAGCTCTGACTCAGCGGGATCACGAGCTGTTGCGTCGGCGGGTGATAGGTCATTGCCTGCCAGTTGTGCCCGCCCTCGGTGCTCGGGCAGGACGCCGCCCACTCGCCGGGCGCGTTGTCGATTATGTCCTGGCGGTAGCGCGGCTCGCCGGTCTCCGGGTCGAAGCTCGCGAAGATGTTCTGGAAAATCGTCTCGTGGTGATCAATGTAACGGCCCGACTCGCGGTTGATCTTCCAGAGAACGCCGGGTTTGCCGATCGTGAAGAGCGTGCGCTCACCATCGACGTCGACGATGACACGCTCGTAGACCTCATCGAGGTCGAGCGCCTCACCGGGCGAGTGCTGGTAGTACCAGTCGAGCTCACCCGTATCGGGATTGAGCGCAAGCGTCGAGCTCGTATAGAGCGCATCGTCGAGCGCGCTGTTGTGGCGGCTGACGGGCATCCACGGCTTGGCCTGCGCGACGCCCCAATAGGTCCGGTTCAGCACGGGATCATAGCTGCCCGTGATCCAGGACTCCCCGCCCGCGCGGTAGAAATCCGACAGTTCGCCCCAGGTATCGCCGCCGGGCGTGAGATCGCGCGCGATCGTGTAGAAACGCCAGACCTCCGCACCCGTGTCGGCATCGTAGGCGCTGATGAAGCACTTCTCCTCCTGATAGGTCGCGCAATTGGCGAGCCCCGAAATAACTTTGCCGTTGATGACGATTGGCCCGCTCGTCAACGCGTAGTTGTTCTCGGAACGGTCGCCGATGACCGTGTCCCAGACCAGCGCGCCCGTCGCGGCATGGAGCGCGACAATGCGGGCGTCGGTTGTCGCGGCGATGACTTTGTCCTCGTAGAGCGCAATACCGCGCAGCGCATCACCGCCAGAACTCGGGCCCATGTGGTTTTCCCAGATGAGGTCGCCCGTCGCCGCATCGAGCGCTTGGACGATGTTGCCGGCCGTGTTCAGGAACAGCACGCCGTCGTGCACGACCGGCGCAGGCTGGCTGCGCCGGCCCTCGGGCATCGCCCAGGACCACTTCAACTGTAGGCCGCCGACATTGTCGCGGTCGATTTGATCGAGCGGACTGTGGTTCCAAGCCTCGTAATTGCCGCGCAGCATGAGCCAGTCATCGCCGGGCCCGGCGCGCATGTCGTCGTCCGTGACGGGCGTGTAGTTTTCGGCCGTGCCGGGCCGCGTCACGCCGATCGGGCCGGCGGGTCCCGCTGCCGTCTCGGCCTGCGCGCTTGCGAGCGCGGCCAAGGAATCCGGAAGCACGCCATCGGCGATGGCGCCAATGACGACCGTGCTTGCGGCCGTCAAGGGCTCGTTGCCTGGCTCGGCGCCATTGACGCGCAGCAAGAACGCAGCCAGATTCACATAGGACTGCTCGCCGAGGCTGCCGGGCACCCCCGGGGCCAACGGCATTGCGGCGCCCAAGTAAGCGATGAGCTGGCCGGCAGTGCGCTCGCGCCAGATCGTCATGAACGCGGGCCCCACGAGCGGGCGTGCTTCGTTGAGACCGCTCAAATCACGCTGATGGCAGGACGCGCAATGCAGGCCGTATGAGGCGAGCCCCGCTGCGGCCTGCGGCTCGGTGAATGCGCCCGTCTGCGCGTGCGCGGTCGAGCCCATCGCTGCTAGGAATCCCAAGGTCAATATCGTCGAACGGCAGCGCATCAATTCGCCCCTTTATCTAATCAGTATGTCGCGAGTTACTCGAGCAACCAGCCCCAGAGATTGCCGCCTGGCGCGATCTCGCTGTGAATCTGGATGTAGAGCCGCCCAGCGCGCAGCGCCCCGAGTTGATCCTCGGTGAGCTCGAACTCGCCGGAGAAGTTGCCGGCTGCGGCCTGGTCGATGTCGAGATTCAGAACCGGGCCACCGCGAATGCCGAGCGCAGGACCCAGATGGAGGTGCGCAACTGTCGCGGGCCCGAGCATGCCTGAGAACGAGCCGCTGACCGTGAGCCTGCGGCCTTCGAGCACGGCCGAGCCCGAGCCCGACCCCTTGATCTGCTCTCGGTTCACGACATCGAGCGGCAACGGGGTGAGCCGCGCGTCGAACGTCCGGGCATCCTGGGCGCCGGCCGTGCCGGCCATTAGCCCGAGAAAGACGAAAAGCAGGCTGAGTCGCATCGTTCCCCCAATTTCGTTATCTCCCGCAGCGCGCGGGAATTTTCACCAAGAATACCGCGCCCGCGCGCCCCGTGGGTAGGGAAATTCCGTCCTGCAACGGTTCTGGCGGAACCAATGGGGTCTGACCCGATTTGCTCGAGATAGCCTAGAATCGGCAGTTCGACCATTAACGGCTACCGTGATGACAAGATCGACCTGGCTATGGCTCCTGGCCGCAGTAAGCTTTTCGCTCCAGGCGACGGCGCAAACCGCCGAGCACGGTGGGAACTTGAGCGGCGTCTGGAACCGGGCCGGCGGCGGTGGCGGCTACGGTGGCTGGGGCTGGAGCGAGGAACCGCCGCCGATGACGCCGTGGGCGCAAGAGCGCTTTGAAGCATCGCGGCCGACGTTTGGCCCGCGCGGCGTGCCCGCAACGGAGTCCAACGACCCTGTTTACGACTGCTACCCGCCCGGACTGCCGCGCGTCTATTTCCACCCGTTTCCGCTGGAGATCGTTCAGCTGCCCGGGCGCGTTCTGATGATGTTCGAGTACCACCATCAGAATCGTCAGATCTATACGGACGGCCGAGCGCATCGCGACGATCTACCGCCGTTATGGCTCGGCGATTCGGTCGGCTGGTGGGAAGGAGAGACGCTTGTCGTGGAGAGCGTGAACTTCAACGACCGCACGTGGGTTGATCGGCGCGGCGTGCCGCACAGCGATCAACTCAAGGTCACCGAGCGCATGCGTATTCGCGATGACGGACTGCTGCAAATCGACCTGACAGTCGAGGACCCTCTCGCGTTCACGCAACCGTGGACGGGGCAGCGGCTCTACGAACGCGTCGACTGGCAGATCGAAGAATTCGCCTGCATGGAGCGCAACCGCAGCGATGAGTTCACGGAGTTCGAATCATCGATCCTACAGTACGGCCAAGACGCAGAGCCGTAGACGCCTAGAGCGCGAAAGGTGAATCCGACATCTCGCCCCCGACTTCATTCGCCCGCAATACTCCGTGAATTTCTTACCCGCAGCCTGGATCGACTTCGTGACCGAGCATGCCGGCGTGCTTGTCGGGTTCTCGATCACGACGCTGATCATGACTTTCATCCTGCTGCCGTTCATGATCGTGAGGCTAGCGGAAGATTATTTCCTCGAAAGCCACCGCCCGCGATCGCTATCGCGATACCTGCTCGTACACCTGATGCTCATGGCGCTGAAGAACTTGCTCGGGCTGGGATTCGTCGTGCTTGGTATCCTCATGCTGTTCGTGCCGGGTCAGGGCGTGCTGACGATCGTCGTCGGCCTCACGATCATGAACTATCCGGGCAAGTTTCAACTCGAGCGCTGGCTCGTCATGCGCCCACGCGTGTTGCCTGCACTCAACTGGCTACGCGAGCGCTACGGCGCACCGCCGCTCGAGGAGCCATAGCCCCTGGACGCCCGCCGCGTCGGCATCGAAAATGGGATGTCCCTTTGTATATCGCCGGAGGATCCCATGAAGCTCAAGGACCTCATCGCCGACTGGCCGCCGGCCGATTGGACCCGCGGATCGCTGAGCTGGGATGAGGACCCCGGCATGCTGAAGCTCGCTGCCGTGAGCGAGCCCGGCGCGGCCGGCACGTTCGAGCTCACGGCTGGCGATGCGCAGCTGTGCCGCTGGTCGAGCACGCTCGTCATCGACGACCCAGCGCGATCCGCTGCCGTCAGCGCAGCACTGACCGAGACCATCGGCAAGAGCCTCGCCGAGATCGGTGAACTCGAAATCGAGGCGTAGAACCCCAAACCAGGAGAGAAGATATGGAGCACAATCCCGTCGGCTGGTTCGAGATCTACGTGCAGGATATGGATCGCGCCAGAACGTTCTACGAAACAGTCTTTGAGACGAAGCTCGAGAAGCTCGGCAGTCCCGGTATCGAGATGTGGACTTTCCCGATGGCGACGGACCGCAGCGGTTGCGCGGGCGCACTCGTCAAGGCGCCTGGCATCGAGTCGGGCGGGAACAGCGTCATGGTCTACTTCAGCTGTGCCGACTGCGCCGTCGAAGCCGGTCGCGTCGCCAAAGCCGGCGGCAAGGTCCGCCGGGAAAAAGCGTCAATCGGCGAGTATGGCTTCATCGCTCTGGCGCTTGATAGCGAGGGCAACCTCATCGGGTTGCACTCCCGCCACTGAGTCTTGGTGAATAACGTGAACGCAGACGTCAAGCGCTATCTTGCCGCTGTGCCCGAGAATCGCAAGCCGCTCGTCGAGCGGCTGCATGGGCTTATCGTCGGGCTTTACCCCGAGGTAGCGATCGACATGTCCTACCGGATGCCGACCTACAAGGTCGGTGACGGCTGGGTCGCGCTGGCCAACCAGAAACGTTACGTGTCCCTCTACACGTGCGGCGCGCATCATCTCGCAGCCTTTAAGAAGAGATACCCGGGCATCAAAACGGGAACCGGCTGCATCAATTTTCGACTGTCCGACGAGGTTGCCGATGAAGCAATCGAGCAGGTCATCGAGCACGCGATCGAGCATCCGAAAGGCTGACAGCTGAGCTTAACGGCTAGATAAGGAACTGGTACCTGTATATGAGAATCAATCGTCTCGACCACGTCGGCATTCGAGTCATGGATTTCGACAGGTCTGTCGCCTTCTACGAAAGGCTCGGATTTTCCGTGATCCGGCACGACCTCGAGGAGCGTGTCGTTGTCTTGAAACATGACAGCGGGATCGAGATCAATCTTCTCGACAGCGGCAACGACGACAATGGCCAGCGGAACATCCTCATGGATGTCGAGAACAAGTTCCCCGGCTACACGCACTATGCGATCGAGGTCGACTCGGCCGACGAGGCAAAAGGCTTCGTCGAGTCCATCGGCCTAGAAGTTACCGAAGGGCCTATTACGTTCGGCGATGGCAAGACTTCCGTGTTCATCCGTGACCCGGATCTGAACGTCATCGAATTCACGCAGCTACCGGCAGGATGACGAGCGCGGCAACCGGATCGGCGTGCGCGACCTGCGATCAGTACGTGCAGACCATCGAGATTCACGGACCCGAGCAGCTCAGACGCATCGTCAGCACGATTCGAGCAGCCGTTGCGGAGCGGAAGCTGCGGGCCGTCGACGGCCAGGCAGCATTCGTCGATCTGCCGGATTTCTTGAATCTCGATCTCAGCGAGACGCTGCCCGACGTCCTCGCTTACCGCGTCGAGTGCATGGCCTGTGGGCGCGCGTTTGAGCTAAGTTGCGAGTGCTATCACGGCGTCGGCGGACATTGGCAGCCTATTTGAGCACGTCGCCGGTTCACGCCCTGGGCTGCAAGCGCTATGCTCCATCCCTAAGGCATACAAAATAACGACACCGAACAGGGGGACCCGCATGAACCGCACGCGAGAGCTCAGAATCACCGCCCTCCTCGCCTTGCTCGCAGCAGCGGCCAACTCCGCGCAAGCCGCGGATCACCCGGCGCCACAGGAAGGCGAGTGGATTGTCGACAATTTCAAGTTCCAGAGCGGCGAAACGCTGCCGGAGCTCAGGCTGCACTACCAAACCATCGGCGACCCAGCTGGGGTGCCCGTGCTGATGCTGCACGGCACGACCGGATCCGGCGCGTACTTCCTCGCGGAGAGCATCGCGGGTGAGCTGTACGGACCCGGCCAGCCGCTCGATGCCGAACGTTACTTTCTGATCCTGACCGATGCGCTCGGCGCCGGCCAGTCGTCGAAGCCATCGGACGGCCTGCAAACTCGATTCCCAAGCTATACGTACGAAGATCTCGTCCACGCGCAATACCGGCTGGTGACCGAGCACCTCGGCATCACGCACCTGCGCCTCGTGATCGGCAACTCCGCCGGCGGCATGCAGACCTGGGTATGGGGCGCGATGTATCCGGACTTCATGGATGCGCTCGCGCCGATGGCTGCGCTACCAATGCCGATGTCGGGCCGCAATTGGATGATGCGGCGCATGCTCATCGACGGGATTCGCAACGACCCGGACTGGAACGGGGGCAACTACACGAGCCAGCCACAAACCTGGCCGCGGGCGCTGGCCTACTTCAGGTTCGCGACGACAGGCGGCACGCGGGCAGTTTACAAGGCGACGCCGACGCGCGAAGCGACGGACCGCGCCATCGCGGCAAGGCTAGAAGCCGGCACGCCGCTGGATGCCAACGACGTGCTCTATGCGTACGAAGCCTCGCGAAACTACGACCCGAGTCCTGATCTCGAGCGCATCGAGGCGGCGCTTTTGGCGATCGTCGCCGAGGACGACGAGCGCAATCCCGCCGAGCTCGGCGTCCTCGAGCGGGAAATTCCGCGCGTTCGCAACGGCCGCTACCTCGTGATCCCCGCCAGCGAGGACACCCGAGGCCACGGAACGACCCGCAACGCAAGCCTCTGGAAGCATGAGCTCGCTGAGCTGCTGCGCACCGCGCCCGACCGATCGCGATAGCCGCCCGGTTCATTGATTACTTATGGCACTGGGACGACCCTCCGCGTAAATCAGCTCGAAGTCACCGATGAAACAGGCGGCATCCAGAACTGGGTGCTGCAGTGGCAGACCACGCAGATGTTGCGTAAGCGCGGCTTCGCCCCTGACAGCATCCAGCCGGCGACCGCCTGACGGTCTCCGGTAGCCCCGAGCGGCACGAGCCGCAAAGGCTTCGGATCACAGACGTCGAGCGCACTCCCGACGGCGTGATCTTCGAGGCCACGGACGAAGAGCGCTATCTGCTGATTCCGTAGTAGCTAACCTTCCTGGTAACGAGCCCATCCGAGACCCATCATGAGCAAACCCGTGCTGCTGCTCGCAAGCCTCCTGTTGCCTGCGACTGAGCGCGGGGCCCGGTCAGCAACGCAACAGCGCGCCTAGAGAAGATCTTCTAGCGAATCCCAGCGCGCCTCGCGCAGGCCGCGCCGGATCGTCTCGGTCCACATGTGTTGGACATCAGTCAAAATGCCATGGCGCGTTTGCTCGTCGTAGGCTTCCTGCGCAGCCACATGTTCCTGCCAGACTTTCTCGGCTAAACCGGATACGGCTCGGGCAGCGTCGCGTTCAGTGAAGTCGGACGCGACCGCGACGGAATCCCCCTTGCAGGTTCGGCGAATACCAACAAGCTCGCCCGCCAAGTCATCGAGCTTGAGCTTGAATAACTGCGTGAGATCGAAATGGCCCTGCTCGTGCTCTAAGATTCTGGCCGTTCGATGACCCGGCCTGACCCAGGAAACTTGCCGGTCGAAGATCGCCTGCACATCGACGCTCGAAATTCGGTAGAAGCAGTGTCCGTCGCTGCGCTCGAGACCATACGCATAGCCCCAACTCAGCGACGCTGCCGTCATCGCGACGCGCTCCGTTGAAGCGGACGGATCGACTGGCCCCTGAAAGTCCTCCCATCGCAGGGGTGTGTTGGCAGCCCATTGCATGTCCCCTGGCCGGCTCAATGGCTCGGCATGTGCAAGCCCAGGACCCAGCCCGACTGCAAGGAAAGCGAGAATGAGCAGGACAGCTCTGACCACAATGACACTCGTTTGCATCGACTCGACCTGTAAGGATCATGACGCCAGCCTTCGGCGCAGGCTGTGATGAGCGTCGTAGATCGGGCTCCGCGGATAAGGGGCCTGGTTCACGAGATCCAGGGAATGCCCCTCCTACCAACGT
>JAOTTJ010000029.1 GCA_029864465.1 Gammaproteobacteria bacterium
CGGGCCGGAGCATGCGAATGAAATGGTCGTCGAGTTCGGGCACGGAACCGGTGACCGCGATAGCATCGAACTCGCCTTCGTAGTCGAGCGCCAGACCGTCCGCAACTCGTAGCTCGACATTCGCGAGTTCTAACTGCTCGAACTTCGGACGTGCAGCGTCGATGAACTCTGCGAAGATGTCGATGCTGACGACCGTATCGGCAAGCCGCGCTAGACAGGCGGTCAGAAAACCGCTGCCCGTTCCAATTTCGAGCACACGCTCCACAGGCTCGATCTGCAGCGACTGCAACAAACGGCCCTCGACGCTCGGCGACATCATGTGCTGCCCATGCGCAAGCGGAATCTCGAGATCCGCGAATGCGACATCGGCATAACCGGCTGGTACGAACTGCTCTCGTAGCGTGGAACCTAAGGCTTCCAGCACGCGATCGTCGAGGACCTCCCAGGCCCGGATCTGCTGGCGGAGCATCTGAGAGCGTGCGTGTTCGAGATTCATCGGGAAAAGCCTGGCTGGTCTCCGGCGCAGCGTAGGTTACGGAGTTTAACCCTGGGGTACAAGGCGATCCGGACCCGAATTATGGTTAATCGCCGGCGCCCCACCCAGGCGGATGCGGTATCTTTGCTGTCACGAGGCGCAGGCAATGAGCGCCGCAGAACACGTGCCGGCGCCGATTGGCCACGGATGTGATCGCGGTGCAATCGATAACAAGCTCGCCGCAACGCAGCGAAGCGACAAGGGCGCACAGCCCAATGCAAGCAGGGAAGAAATCGACTGGATCCCGTGACTCATCCGGGCGGATTGCGAGCCGCTCGTCATCGCGTCCGTCTGACGTAGCGGAGCCGGGCACGGAGGAATGGGCGAGCACGTGGAGTTGATAACGCAGTACGCATGGGTGGGCCCGGCAGTCGCGATCCTGCTGGTCATAGCGCTGACCATGGCGTTGCGTGCGCGCCGGCAGGCGCTGACCTCGGTCGCTGAAATCACGCAGGAACTGCGAGCCCTCACGAGTGAGCAGCCACAGGGGCGACTGGAAGCTTCCGGTCGGAGTGAGGAGCTTGCCGATCTTGCCGCGAGTGTCAACGCAGTGCTCGACAGCAGCACTGAGCCGCTCGTCGAATCCCGAGAGCTCTTCGGCACGTTGACGTCACTGCTGCCCGAGCTCGCACTCGTGCATACGGACGTGATTCTCTATGCCAACAATGCGGCGGCGGCGCATTTCGGCCTCGAGCCGGATGCGCTGATCGGTAAGGCCATCGTCGACCTTGTACGGCCCGCCTACCGCGCCGTCGTACGCAAGCACGTCGCGAACCTACTCGATAACGGTACGGCATCCACGGAACCGCTGGAAGCACAGCTCATTTCGAACACCGATGAAGGACTATGGGTAGAGCTGTACTCACAGAAAGTCGTCTTCGACGGTCAGCCGTCCTTGCTCACGGTGGCCAAGGACATTACGCACCGCAAGAGCATGGAAGCGTCGCTGGGCCGCGGCAAGCTGCAGGCGCGAATTACGCTCGAGTCGATCGGTGAGGCGGTTATCACGACGGACACGATCGGCCACATCGATTACATGAACGAGACAGCCGAGGAGCTGACTGGGGTATCGAGGAGCACAGCTCTCGGCAAGCGTCTGACGGATCTCATTGTGCTCGTCGATGAGGTTGACCGGGAGTCGTTGGGAGATCCAGTGGAGCGATGTCTCGCTTCGCGCAAGCGGGTCAGCCTTGGCCGACGCGCATTGCTGCTGAGCAAGCACGGCGGTCGCGAGTGCTCGATCGAGCTCACCGCGTCCCCGATACGCGCGCCCGACGGTAGTATTGCTGGGTGCGTCGTCATCTTTCACGACGTCACCGAGCTACGCGGGCTTGCCAGGCAAATGTCGTATCAGGCCAGCCACGATGCCCTGACCGGGCTCGTCAATCGTGCCGAATTCGAGACGCGCCTGGAGACGGCGCTGCAAGCGGCTCGAGCCGGTGACGGTATCGGTCATATCGTCTGCTATCTGGATCTAGACCGGTTCAAGGTTGTCAACGATACGTGTGGTCATCTCGCCGGCGACAATCTGTTGCGCGAGATCGCGTCCTTGCTGCGCGAGAAAGTGCGTGACTCGGATACGGTTGCACGGCTCGGCGGTGACGAATTCGGCTTGTTGCTGATCGGCTGTCCGCTCGATAAGGCACGACAGATCACGGAAGATATCTGTAAGGCCGTGGCCGACTATCGCTTCGTCTGGCGCGATCAAATTTTCGACATCGGCGTCAGCATCGGTGTCGTGGAGATCGGCCACGATAGCGGTTCGTCGGAGATGGTGCTTGGTGCAGCGGACTCCGCTTGCTATGTCGCCAAGCAGCAGGGGCGCGGCCGTGTGCATATCTACTCCGCGCGCGATGAGGTCATCGCCCGGCAGCGTGGTGAGATCCAATGGTTGCAGCGCCTGCAGCACGCACTGAAGGAGGATGCCTTCGAGCTCTTCGTGCAGCCGATCATCTCCGTAGCCGGGCGCGTCGACTCCGGCCCCGCGCTCGAGTTGCTGCTTCGAATGCGGGACGAATCCGGGGCGCTCATCGCCCCGGCACAGTTTCTGCAGGCAGCGGAGCGTTACCAGCTCATGACGAACATCGACCGCTGGGTTGTTCAGGCGACGCTGACGGCAATGGCCAGCGGCTCGATTCGTTTGCCCGACGGGCGCTGCTGTGGCGTCAATCTCTCAGCTCAGACACTCGGTGACGAGACGTTCCTGGAATTCGTCGTCGAAGCGCTCGATCACTCCGGCGTCGATCCCGCAAAGATCTGCTTCGAGATCCCGGAGACCGCCGTCGTCGGCAATATCGATCACGCGCGCCGGTTCATCAACGTGTTGCATGGTATTGGCTGTCGCTTTGCGCTCGACGACTTCGGCAGTGGCATCGGCTCGTTTTCCAATCTCAAGCAGCTTGCCATCGATTACCTGAAAATCGACGGCACCTACATCCGCAACATCGCCCAAGACAGCGTCAATCACGCGATGGTAACAGCCATGATCGAGCTCGCGCGTAGCCTGGATTTCCGCATAGTCGCCGAGCAGGTCGAGGATCGAGAGTCGTTCGACGCCGTACGGAGCATGGGCGTGGATTTCGTGCAGGGCTTCATCGTCGAGCGCCCGCACCCGATGCACCAGGCGCTGCACTAACGCTACCCCTGCGGACTGTGTCTGCTCTGCTCCCAGTCGTCGTGCTGGGCGGCAGGTGCGGTCCGCGATTAGCGGACCGCACCCAGCAATTCCTAGAGTAGCGGTACGATCAAGAGCGCAACGATGTTGATGATCTTGATCAGCGGATTGATCGCAGGTCCGGCCGTGTCTTTGTAGGGATCGCCGACGGTGTCTCCGGTGACTGCGGCCTTGTGGGCATCGGAGCCCTTGCCGCCGAAGTTGCCGTCCTCGATGTACTTTTTGGCGTTATCCCACGCGCCGCCGCCCGTGGTCATCGAGATCGCAACGAACAGCCCCGTCACGATCGTACCGATCAGCAGGCCACCGAGCGCCTCGGGCCCGAGTACGAGACCGACGACGATTGGCACACCGATCGGTAGCAGCGAGGGCACGATCATTTCCTTGATAGCCGCCTTCGTGAGCAGATCGACCGCGGTCGTGTAATCGGGTTTTGTCGTTCCTTCCATGATGCCGCTGATCTCGCGGAACTGCCGGCGGACTTCTTCGACGACCGACCCCGCTGCGCGGCCGACGGCTTCCATGGCCATCGCGCCGAAGAGATAGGGCACGAGACCGCCGATGAACAGACCGATGATGACCAAGGGCTCGAATAGGTTGAAGCCGAGGCCCGTGATGCCGGCCTCCTCGAGGCTGTTCGTGTAGTCGGCGAACAGCACGAGCGCGGCGAGTCCAGCCGAGCCGATTGCATAACCTTTCGTCACGGCCTTGGTCGTGTTGCCGACCGCATCCAGCGCGTCGGTCACGTTGCGCACGTCGGCTGGCAGCTCCGCCATCTCAGCGATGCCGCCGGCGTTGTCGGTGATCGGGCCGAAGGCGTCGAGTGCGACGATCATGCCCGTCATCGACAGCATACTCGTGGCCGCGATCGCGATACCGTAGAGACCGGCGAGCTCATACGCAGCCCAGATCGACAGGCATACAGAGAGGACGGGCAGCGCCGTGGACTTCATCGAGACCCCGAGTCCAGCGATGATATTCGTGGCGTCGCCCGTCATCGAGGCAGCGGCCACTTTCTTGACGGGAGCGAACTCAGTGCCCGTGTAGTACTCCGTAATCACGACCATCGCGGCAGTCAGTGCGAGCCCGATCAGCGCGGCGAAGTAAATGTTGGTCGAGCCCTCGCCCATCAGCGCCGTCGTGATCGGATAGAAGGCGATCGCTGCGAGCACACCCGACACGATGACGCCCTTGTAGAGCGCGCCCATGATCTTGCCGCTCGAGGTGCTCACGAAAAACGTACCGATGATCGAGGCGATGATCGAGATGCCGCCGAGTGCGATGGGATAGATCACGGCGTTAGGACCGAGCACGCCGACCGAGAGGCCACCGAGCAACATGGTTGCGATGAGCGTGACGGCATACGTTTCGAACAAGTCCGCCGCCATACCGGCGCAGTCACCGACGTTGTCACCGACATTGTCGGCGATGACGGCCGGATTGCGCGGATCGTCCTCGGGAATGCCGGCCTCGACTTTGCCGACGAGGTCGGCGCCGACGTCGGCGCCCTTCGTGAAGATGCCGCCGCCGAGGCGCGCGAAAATCGAGATCAACGAGCCGCCGAAAGCCAGGCCCACGAGCGCGTGCAGAATGTCGCGCTCAGCGATGCCGAATCCCTGCAGCAGTACGAAGTATCCGGCGACCCCGAGGAGCCCCAAGCCGACGACGAGCAGACCTGTAACGGCGCCGCCGCGAAACGCGATACGCAGCGCCGGGTTGACGCCAATCGTCGCAGCCTGAGCCGTGCGTACGTTCGCGCGCACGGAGACGAACATGCCGATATAGCCTGCGAGCCCTGAGAAGACTGCGCCGATCGCAAACCCGCCGGCCGTGGCCCAGCCCAGAGCAAGACCGAGGACTACGAACAGGATCACGCCGACGATACCGATCGTCAGGTACTGACGGTCCATGTAGGCCTTGGCGCCTTCTTGTATGGCTGCGGCAATTTGCTGCATGCGCTCGTTGCCGGCCGACTGACCGAGGATCCACGTGACCGAAACCATGCCGTACAGGATTGCGAGCACGGCGGCTCCGAGTGACAGCCACAACGCGAGTTCTGGATTCATTATTTATATCTCCCTGTTGATCCACAGGCCGGAACCGGTCGCGGGCATCACCTTGCGTGTGCTCGCTGAGACCTTCCGGCGGCGGTGAACCTCACTCCTCATACACCTGCCGCTCGTCCGGGCGATAGCCCACGTGCGGCTCTGGGAATGCTAGTCCAAACCGAAAACTGTTTGATGCCGCGACCGGATGGCGGCCGTGAAACGCGCGCTATCTTAGCACAAACGGTTCTTTGAGCCGCTTGGGGACGGCCTTGTTCTTGGGCGTGACATAACAGGGTAGGCCGTCCTTATAGGGTGGGTAGTCTTCCCCGGCTATCAGTGGCTTCAAGTAACGACGCCCCGTTGGCGTGATCGCGAATCCGTCGCGGCTGATGAAGCTACGCGGCATTTTTTTCTCGCGGTTCGCGACGCGGCTGAGTTCGACGTGACCGATGCTCCACCGGTAAGGCTTATCCGACTCGCGAACGATCGTCGGCATGACGGCGTTGTGTCCATTAACGGCTAGCTCGACGGCGTGCTTGCCAACGGCGTAGGCCTGCTCGACGTCGACGGCCGAGGCAATGTGTCGCGCGGAGCGCTGCAGATAGTCGGCGATTGCGTAGTGATACTTGTAACCGAGGTGGCTCTTGATGATCTCGGCGATCGTGACGGCGACGCCGCCGAGCTGGGCATGGCCGAACGCGTCGCGCGTGCCGGCATCGGCCAGGAAGCGCCCGTCCGGGTGCTGCACGCCTTCGGATACGACGACGACACAGTACTCGTGCTTATCGACACTGTGCTTCACACGCGACAGGAACGCTTGTTCGTCGAACGGCGTTTCCGGAAACAGAATGACATGGGGCGCGTCGGAAGGCGTCTCGCCGGCAAGGCCCGCTGCGGCAGCGATCCAGCCGGCGTGGCGGCCCATGACCTCGAGAATGAAAACTTTTGTCGACGTCTTCGCCATGGAGGCGGTATCGAGAGCGGCCTCGCGAGTGGAAATCGCGACGTACTTGGCGACGGAACCGAAGCCCGGACAGACGTCGGTGATGGGCAGATCATTGTCAACGGTCTTGGGGATGCCGATGCACGTGATCTCGAAACCGAGCGTCTTGCCGATCTGCGATACCTTGTGCGCGGTATCCATCGAGTCGCCGCCGCCGTTGTAGAAAAAATAACCGATGTCGTGGGCCTCGAAGACCTCGATGAGGCGCTCGTACTCGCGACGGTTCTCGTCGAGCCCCTTGAGCTTGTATCGCGCCGAGCCGAAAGCGCCACCCGGCGTATGCCGCAGCCCGGCAATCGTCTCCTCCGGCTCAACGCTCGTATCGATGAGGTCCTCGGTCAGCGCGCCGATGATGCCGTTACGTCCGGCGTAGACCTTGCTAATTTTGTCGGTATGCTGCCGTGCGGTCTCGATTACACCGCAGGCTGTGGCATTAATGACCGCGGTGACGCCGCCAGACTGCGCATAGAAAGCGTTTTTTGCCACGTTGCCCCTACCCCGCCGGAGATTCGTCGTTCGTTTGACCCTGAGCGTAGCTCAAGATAGTTTACGCGTCCGATGCGATCAAGCGCGTGCCGCGGGAGAGGCCTCGATGCGAATCGTATTGCTGGGAGCGCCAGGCTCAGGCAAGGGGACTCAGGCAGAGAGGCTGCAGGCCAAGCACGGTATGCCACAGGTATCGACCGGGGATCTGCTGCGCGCCGCCGTCGCCGAGCAGACGCCGCTCGGGCTCGAAGCGAAAGCAGCCATGGATGCCGGTGAGCTCGTGTCGAACGAGATCGTGCTCGCGATGATTCGCGAGCGGCTCGGCCAGCCGGATGCTGCGGGCGGCTATATTCTCGATGGGTTCCCCCGCAACCTCGAGCAGGCAAAAGCCCTTGGTCTGTTGCTGGATGAGCTCGATCAGACGCTCGATGCTGTCGTGCTGCTGCACGTGGATTTCGACATCTTAATGAAGCGTCTCACGGGACGACGGACGTGCTCGAAGACGGGCAAGCTGCTCAATATCTACTTCTCGAGTCAGGAGGAGATTGACGCCTGCACTGAAGCAGGTGGCGAGTTACTGCAGCGTGACGACGACAACGAAGAGACGATTCGCCACCGACTCGAGGTCTACGATCGCCAGACGGCTCCGCTGATCGATCATTATCGCGAGACGGGCTTGCTGCGCGTCGTCGAGGCGCAGAGCAGCATGGATGAGGTCTACGCGCGTCTACTCGAGGTCCTCGACTAGAGGACCTAGCCCGGATATCTCACCCGGCGGTCGCTGCGCTGAACGTTATTATTCGAGGATTGGAGCGCGTCGAGAGCAGCACTCGTGTTGAGCGCAGGTGAGTCGGTGTCGCCCGCTTGCGACCTACTGGTGAGATATCCGGGCTAACTCCCCGGCCCGCCAGGTTTCGCTGATGCGGGCCGTTTCGCGGCCCAGTAGCAGATCGACGAGGTCTTGTTTCGTTGCGAGAATTTCAGGAGATATGCCGAGCTCCACGGCGCGCGCCTTGGCGCGGGCCTGAAGATCCCGTAGCTTGGCCTTGTCAGGTTTTTCCGAACTGCTGAGCTGCTCGATCCGCTGCAGATAGTCCGCCGCCTCGGAGCGCTCGAGCGCAGCGAGGATTTCGCGGCCGGCATTCTCGGCGAGTTTCTTCGGCACGTCCTCTGCGGCGAGCGCAGCGACGGAGTTCGGGCGTGCTCGCGCGATGCCGACGAGCTGCTCATCGCCGAGTATCCAGCGCCGCGGTCGGTCGCGCGTTCGTGCGCGTTCCTCACGCCACTCGACCAGCGCAGCGCTGCGCGTTGGCCATGCGTATCGAGCGACCTCGCACCCCTGAGGCGCGTAAAGACCTGATCGACGGGCGTGACGGGGTTTTGTGTCAGCAGTAAGGCACAATCCTGCTCGAGCCACTCGCGGCGTCCGAGCGCATCGAGCTTGACTGCGAGCGCGTCCCAGAGAGCATGCAGGCTACGCACGTCGTCGCCCGCGTACTGGATCGCCGCGCTGGGGAGCGGTCTGCGGCTCCAGTCAGTTCGCGTGTGGCTCTTGTCGAGCTCGACGCCGAGCATATCGGCGACGATGTCTTGCAGGCTTATTTGCGGGGCATAGCCAACCAGTCCCGCCGCGATCTGCGTGTCGATGAGCGTGGACGGCAGTCGCTGTGTGTGCTGAAAGATGACCTCGAGATCCTGCCGACAGCTGTGCACGATCCACGTGCACTCGTCGCGCAACAGGCTGTCGTACAGGGCGCCGAGATCGATGTCGGCGAGACAATCGATGCAGGCGATCGAATCGCCAGCCGCGATCTGAATCAGACACAGTTGCGGGTAATAGGTCTTCTCGCGGACGAACTCGGTGTCGAGTGGTATCGAGTCGATGTGGGCGAGCTCATCGAGAAAACCATTCAACAGCGCGTCGTCGTCGACGTACAACTCTGATTCGGGCATGGGTCGTGGCTATATCTGGCTTGGTTTATGATCGTGTGCTGTTCTCGGCTACGAGTTCTAGTTTGTCAAAGCTCGCTCTAATCTTCGTCGACATTGCGTTTCATCGAAAGGGTCCGGCTGCGCTGCCTGCATCGCGATTTCTGTTCGTGCTCGTCCTCGTCGCGTACCTGACCGTAAGTCTATTGGCATTACAGATCAATTGGTCCCTGAGTCAGGCCGTCGGGCCGCTCGTGGCTGACGTGACGTTTTGCATGGCGTTCTTTTGGGCCACACTTCAAATAACTCAGCACGGCGGAAGGTTCTGGCAAACCGTGACCGCGTTGCTCGGTGCGGAAACGTTTTTGAGCCTCGTTGCGCTGCCACTGCTCGTGCTTCGTTCGGCTGCGACCGGGAACGAAACGTTCGAGCCAATGACGGTTCTTTTGCTCACGGCCGTTCTATTCTGGTCAATTGACGTCGGTGGTTTCATTCTGTCACGAGCGCTCGAGCAGGCGTATGTCGTGGGCGTATTGATCATGGTAGGGTACGTCATCAGCTCGTTCATGCTCGGTGAGTTACTCTTTCCCTCCTTCGAATAATGCGCATCCATATACTCGGAATCTGCGGCACGTTCATGGGCGGCATCGCCGCTCTTGCGAAGGCTGCCGGCCATCAGGTCTCCGGCTCCGACGAGAACGTCTACCCGCCGATGAGCACGCAGCTGCGTAAGCTCGGCATCGAGCTACACCAGGGCTACGACGGGACATTTCTAGAGAACGATCTCGATTGCGTCGTCGTCGGCAATGTCATGTCGCGCGGTAACCCGGCCGTCGAGGCGTTGCTGAACTCAGGCATACCGTATTACTCCGGTCCCGAGTGGCTCGCGAACAACGTGCTGAAGGGTAGATGGGTTCTCGGCGTAGCCGGCACACACGGAAAGACGACGACCTCCAGCATGCTGGCATGGATACTCGATTACGCCGGCCTATCGCCAGGTTTTCTGATCGGCGGCGTGCCGAGCAACTTCAAAATCTCAGCACGGCTAGGCCAGTCGAATTACTTCGTCGTCGAAGCGGACGAATACGACACGGCCTTCTTCGACAAACGCGCGAAGTTCGTGCACTACCATCCGCGCACGCTCGCGATCACGAATCTCGAGTACGATCACGCCGATATCTACGCAGATCTCGACGCCATCATCTGGCAATTCCACCAGCTCATCCGCACGGTGCCCAACGAGGGCCTCGTTACGGTGCAGGGTGGAAATAGTCATATCGAAACATTGCTCGAGCGCGGGGTCTGGACGCCCGTGGAGACGTTCAATGCCGGCGACAGCGCGGCGACGTGGTCGGCAAAATACGATCTCATCGGCGTCAAATCGCGATTCAGCGTCGCCAAGCACGGCAAGGAAGTAGGGCAGACGGATTGGGCGCTGCTCGGCCAGCATAATCTCGAGAACGCGTTGGCAGCCATTAGTGCGGCTGTACATGCAGGCGTTAGTGTCGATGTCGCGCTCGAGGCGTTGTCGCAGTTCCAGGGCGTCAGACGGCGCTTGGACAAGCGAGCCGTGATCGACGGCATTACGCTGTATGATGATTTCGCCCATCATCCGACCGCGATCTCAAAGACGCTCGAGGCCGTTCGAAGCCAGAAGACCGACCAGCGCATCATTGCTGTCGTCGAACCCCGATCCAACACGATGCGTCTGGGCGTTCACCGAGACACGTTACGCCATGCATTTGACGATGCCGATCGCGTGTTCGTGCTCTCCTCTGATGCTCTGTCCTGGAATCCCGAGTCGGTGCTCGCATCCTTGGGCGCTAAGCTAAGCGTGGCGTCCGACGCCGAGGCGCTGCTCGCTCTGCTACTCGATGAGCTCGAGGCAGGTGACCAAGTCGTGTTCATGTCCAATGGCGATTTCAAGGGTCTGCCCCGTCTGCTGCAGCAGGCACTCAAGAGCGATCGCCCGAGCGCGGCGCGCGCTTAGAGGCAAGCGCGAGATTTCGCATGGCCGCACTGACGCTTCCGCTTTTTCCGTTGAGCACGGTGCTGTTTCCCGGCGGCCAGTTGCTGCTGCGTGTATTCGAACCGCGCTATCTGAGCATGGTTAGCCGTTGCATGCGCGAGGAGCATGGATTCGGCGTCGTCCTGATAGAGAAGGGCTCCGAGGCCGGTTCGGCCGAGTTCGCGACGACGGGCACGCTCGCGGATATCGTCGACTGGCATCAGGGCAGCGACGGTCTGCTCGGCCTCACAGCCGAAGGTCGGGAGCGGTTTCGTGTCACCGGTTACGAGCAGCAGGCCGACGGCCTCTACGTCGGCACGATCCAGATGCTCGCGCCGGAGCCGCGTGAGAGTCTTACCGAGAATTTTTCCGGGTTGAGCAATCTGCTCAAAGGCCTGCTCGAGGAGGTCGGTGAACCTTACGATCGTATGCCGAAGGACTTTGACGATGCCTCGTGGGTCGGCTACCGGCTCGCGGAGATTCTGCCGTTGCCGGTTTCGCTCAAGCAGTCCCTGCTCGAGCTCGACGATGCGCGACGGCGTCTCGAGCGTCTCGAGCCCCATGTCGCCGAGCTGACGGTGAGCGAGAATGCCTGAAGAAGGAGCGAGGCGGTATATGTGCCTGATCTGCGGCTTCGTCTACGACGAGGCCGAGGGACTGCCCGACCAGGGCATCGCGCCGGGCACGCGTTGGGACGACATTCCGCTGTCCTGGCGGTGTCCCGATTGCGGTGCCGGCAAGGAAGACTTCGAGCTCACCGAGCTGTAGATCCGCATAGATCACCCGGCGGTCGTGGCGCACTCGAAGGCAAAAGTTGGCGGTCAGCGCAGAGCGAGGTCGTGCGCACCATATCTCTCCTTCGCGGACCGAAGAGACGCTCCTCCGTCGATTACTCTGACCCCTTCGATGACGGCAGCGAGTAAGGCGTGACCGCAAGACCACGCCCGCGCAGCAGGTCGATGACATTGTTATCGCCCACGAGATGTAACGCGCCGACGATGACGAGATGCCGGCCCGGCTGTGCGGCGAGGCGCTCGAGCTCGGGGATCCAGCGGCGGTTGCGATCGACGACGAGCGCCGCGTAGAGTCCCGGAAAGTCATCGAACGAGGCCGATAGCTTATCGGTCAGTGTTGCTAGGCTGCCGTCCCGCCAGGCCGTCAACAGCTCGTCCATGTTTTCCCCGGCCGAGTCGAGCTCGGCCAGCGTTTGCGCGAGTAGCGCTTCTTGTTCTTCGGACCTGAGTCCGTCGAAAACACGGATCTGATCAGTGGGGCTCTCGAGCCCGTAGATCGGCTTTGCGTCTTCTCGCGCTCGCCCGAGTAGATACTGCTCGAGCCCTTGCTCGGACCTGAAGCCGAGCCTCGTCATACCGAGGTCCATGAGCGTCAGAGCGACAAGCCAGGGCTCGATCCGTTCGAGCGCGGCGATGTCGAGGCCTAACGAGCCGGCGGTCGTTTCGGCAAGCCGATAAACGTCTGCATCGACGACGTTGCTCAGCGAGGTCGACGCGGGCAGCAAGGCCGCCATCATGAATTGGGTCTGAATGCTTATCGGATCGAGATCGTCGAGATCGATCTCCATAACGAGCGCGTCGGCGCGTGCGTAGAGCTGCTCGATGACATCCGGTAACGGGTGGTCCTGCTCGCGAAGGTAATGCACGGAGCCCAGCAGCCAGAGCTCGGAGTCCTCGCCGGCCGATAGGCGCCAGATGGCCGGATCGGCCCAGGCAGTCCCGCTCAGTAGCGCAAGTGCTGTAATCGAGGCTCGCAGAGAGGCGGTCAGGCTCACGTCTGTAGCCAGTCGACGGTCGTGTCGATGCTGCCGTCGGCATGCAGCACGATCCACCGGCACCCGGGAGGTTTATCGTCGAGCGCAAAGAAGTTTTTCTTCGGCAGGAACTGCGCGCAGGTCGAGGGGGTGCTCAGGAATCTGACGTCACCGCGCTGCTCGTCGAGCGCCTGGTGGACGTGACCCCATACGACGGCCCGCACGTGCCCATGGCGTTCGATCACGCTCAGAAATTCGTCGGCATCGGTGAGCCCGACTCCATCTAGCCAAGCACTGCCCATCGCCACGGGCTGATGGTGCATGCAGATCATCGTCGGGCGCTCGGTATTCCTGGCAAGGTAGCTGTCCAGTGCCGAGAGCTGCTCTGCGCCGACAGCACCGGCATCCTCACCCCGGACGAATGTGCTCAGTAGAACGAGCTGCCAGGCACCGAGCACGGCTTCGCCACCGACCTGAAACGGCTGCTCTGCGAGCAGCGCGTGCATGAGCTCGGGGTCGTCGTGATTACCGGGGATGCAGTAGATCGGAAGGCCGAGTTCGTCGAAGCACGACTTGAACCGCTCATAGCCGCCACGGCTTTCGTCCTGGACGAGGTCGCCCGTGGCGACGATTGCGGCGGGTGGCCAGCGCTCGTCCTGCTGCGCGTGGCCGAGGACTGCGAGCAGCGTGTCGTACGTATTGACGCCGCGCATCTTGCTATCGGCGGCCGCGTGAAGGTGGGGATCGGTGACCTGCAGCAACACGGTTGGGGACGTGATCGATTTATCGTTCTTCATGCCGGCTGCCGCTTGACGTGCAAGTCCCTGAATGTGCGCATGATACTCAAATCCGAGTCGCGCGGTTGGGACTGGCTCACAGATCAGTGACCCGCGGGCGCGGTTGCGGAAGGCGACCTCGCTGAGAGACAATTCCGGCCTCAGATTTACCTCCACCGTCGCATAACTCGATGTCGTTGACGAACAAGAACACGGCGGATCTCGCGCGGCCGCCCCGGCGCCAGCTTGCGAACGCGATACGCGCTTTGTCCATGGATGCCGTGGAGAAGGCGCGCTCCGGTCATCCGGGGATGCCGCTAGGCATGGCCGATATCGCCGAGGTGCTCTGGAACGATTTCCTGGCGCACAATCCCGCGAATCCTCGATGGTTCGACCGCGACCGCTTCGTGCTCTCGAACGGTCACGGCTCGATGCTGCTTTATTCCCTCGCGCATTTGAGCGGCTATCCGCTACGGATCGAGGAGCTCGAAAACTTCCGTCAGTTCTCCCAACGAACAGCAGGTCATCCGGAGCGCGATCTGGATATCGGCGTCGAAACGACGACCGGGCCGCTCGGGCAAGGACTCGCCAATGCGGTCGGTATGGCGCTTGCGGAGAAGGTGCTCGCCGCGACGTATAACCGTCCCGGCGCAGATATCGTCGACCACCACACCTACGTTGTTCTCGGCGATGGCTGCATGATGGAGGGTGTCTCGCACGAAGCATGCTCGCTAGCCGGCACGTTTCAGCTCGGCAAGCTCATCGCGCTTTACGACGACAACGGCATCTCGATCGACGGCGATACCGAGGGTTGGTTCACTGACGATACGCCGGCGCGCTTTCGCGCCTACGGCTGGCACGTCATAGACACCGTCGATGGTCACGACGCCGACGCGATCGCGGCCGCGATTGCTGCGGCGAAGGCCGAGACCAGCCGACCGACTCTAATCTGTTGCCAGACGATTATTGGCTGGGGAGCGCCGAACAAGCAGGGCAGTGAGTCCACACATGGCGCCCCGCTCGGGCCCGACGAGATCGCCGCAACGCGCGCGAATATCGGTTGGGAGCACGCAGCCTTTGTGATCCCCGAGGACATCAGAAACGCCTGGGATGCGCGCGAGCGCGGCGCCGAGCTCGAGGCCGAGTGGCAAGAGCGGTTTGCCGCGTATCGCAACGAGCATCCAGAGCTTGCAGCGGATTTCGAGCGGCGCATGCGCGGCGAGCTGCCGGACGACTGGAACGAGCGCGCTGACGCTGTTATCGGCGAGATCGTCTCTGAGGCCAAGGATGCGGCGACGCGGCAGGCATCCCAGCGCGCGCTGGAAGGTTTCGCGCCCCAGCTGCCCGAGCTCATCGGTGGTTCTGCCGATTTGACGGGCTCGAATAATACGTTTCATTCGGGCTCGAAGGTCATCGACGCTGGCGATGCCGCCGGCAATTACATCAACTTCGGCGTGCGTGAATTCGGCATGGCTGCGGTCATGAACGGGCTCGCTCTGCACGGCGGCTTCATGCCCTACGGCGGCACGTTTCTGGTGTTCTCCGATTATGCGCGCAATGCGTTGCGCATGGCCGCGCTCATGAAGATGCAGTCGATCTTCGTGCTTACGCACGACTCGATCGGCCTCGGCGAGGACGGTCCGACGCATCAACCCGTCGAGCATCTCGCGAGCCTGCGGGCGATGCCGAACATGTGGGTCTGGCGGCCCTGCGACGGCGTCGAGACAGCCGTGGCGTGGCGGTCCGCGATCGAACGTAACGATGGCCCTGCGAGTCTCGTGCTGACGCGGCAAGGCGTGCCGCACATGCCTCGCACGGCGGCTCAAGTCGACGCGATCGCTCGTGGGGGCTATATTCTTGCGGATGCCGACGGTGAGCCTGAACTCGTGTTGATCGCCAGCGGCTCGGAGGTTGGTCTAGTCGTCGAAGCGGCGAAGCGGCTCAACGGCGAAGGTCGCCGTGTCCGCGTCGTCTCAATGCCGTGCACCGAGGCGTTCGATCTACAGTCGGATTCCTATCGCGCCGGGGTCTTGCCCGAGAGCGGAGCACGGCTCGCGGTCGAGGCCGGCACGAGCGACAGTTGGTGGCGCTACGTTGCCGGGAAAGGCAGCGTCATCAGCATCGACCGGTTCGGTCAGTCCGCGCCAGCGAAGGATCTATTCGAACACTATGGCTTTACGCCAGACGCCGTGACCGAAGCGGCACGCAGCCTGCTTGCGTGAAGCGCATCGCGCGACGCGCACATTTGTACTAGGAGAAACACATGGCAGTGAAGATAGCGATCAATGGTTATGGCCGAATCGGCAGAATGGTGCTGCGCGCGTTGTACGAAGGACAGCGGCGCAACGAGCTCACGGTCGTTGCGATCAACGATCTCGGCGATGCCAAGACGAACGCTCACCTGACCCGCCACGACTCGGCCCACGGGCCTTTCCCCTTTACCGTCGAGGTTGGCGACAACGAGCTCGTTATCGACGGAGATCGAGTGCGTGTTTGCGCTGAGCGCGATCCGGCGAATCTGCCGTGGAAGGAGCTGGGTGTCGATCTCGTCATGGAGTGCACGGGCTTTTTCGCATCGAAAGAGAAAGCCTCGGGCCATCTGAAAGCCGGCGCGAGAAAGGTCGTGATCTCTGCGCCTGCAGGAAAAGACATCGACGCGACCATCGTCTACGGCGTCAATCATGGTGTATTGAAGGCGTCGGACGAAGTCATCTCCAACGCGTCTTGCACCACGAACTGTCTCGCACCGCTTGCGAAGGCATTGCACGATACCGTCGGCATCGAGCATGGTCTCATGACAACGATCCATGCGTACACGAATGATCAGGTCCTGAGTGACGTCTATCATTCCGACTTGCGCCGCGCACGCTCGGCAACGCAATCGATGATTCCGACGAAGACGGGTGCCGCCGCGGCGGTTGGGCTCGTCCTGCCGGAGCTCGACGGGCGTCTCGACGGATTCGCCATGCGTGTCCCGACGATCAACGTCTCGGTCGTCGACCTCACGTTCGCTGCTTCGAGGGCGACGACCGTCGAGGAGGTCAATTCGGCGGTTCGAGCAGCGGCCGAAGGCCCACTCGCGGGCGTGCTCGCCTATACGGAGGAGCCGCTCGTGTCGATCGATTTCAATCACAATCCCGCCTCATCCGTCCTCGATGCCGGTCTCACGAAGGTTCTCGACGGCAAGCTCGTCAAGGTTTGCTCCTGGTACGACAACGAGTGGGGGTTCTCCAACCGCATGCTCGATACAGCTTTAGCGCTGGTCAACGCGGGTTAGGCAGGCGCGACGATGGCGCTTGCGGTAAAGCGCATGGCGGATCTCGAGCTCGGTGGACGCCGGGTTCTGATCCGCGAAGACCTCAACGCACCGATCAAGGACGGGCGCGTCGTCAGCGACAAGCGCCTGCGGGCTGCCGTGGCGACATTAGAGCTGGCGATCTCCAGCGGCGCGCGCGTCATGGTGCTGTCACACCTCGGCCGGCCCAAGGAAGGCCAGTTCGATGCGGCCTACTCGCTCGCGCCCGTGGCCGAGGCCTTGAGCGAGCTGCTTGGGCGCCCGGTTCCGCTGGTCGGTGACTGGCTCGATCGCGAGGCACCCGCGCCCGGCGAGATTGTCCTTTGTGAAAACGTGCGGTTTCTAGCCGGCGAGAAAGCCAACGATGAGGCGCTTGCCAAGCGAATGGCGGCGCTCTGCGACGTGTTCGTCATGGATGCGTTCGGGACGGCGCATCGCGCGCAGGCAAGCACGTACGGCGTCGCGCAGTTCGCGCCGACCGCGTGCGCGGGACCGTTGCTCGTCGGCGAGCTCGAGGCGCTCGATCACGCGCTCGGGGATCCCGCCCGTCCCCTGGTTGCGATCGTCGGCGGCTCGAAGGTCTCGACGAAGCTCGAGATTCTGAGCGCGCTGGTGGGCAAGGTCGATGTCTTGATTCCGGGCGGTGGTATCGCAAACACGTTGCTTGCGGCGCGCGGAGCGAATATGGGCCGCTCGTTGTACGAAGCCGATATGCTCGGATTCGCGAGCCAACTCCTCGACGGGGAGTTCGGCGAGGCGAGCATCCCTCTGCCGACCGACGTCGTCGTCGGTCCGAGCCTCGCCGACGATGCCGAGGGCACCGTCAAAAATATCGCAGACATTGCCGATGCCGACATGGTGCTCGACATCGGTCCGGAGACTGCGGCGAGCTATGCGAAGAACCTCGGCGATGCGGGAACGATACTGTGGAATGGCCCCGTCGGTGTCTTCGAGCACCCCCAGTTCGCCGCAGGGACCAAGCGCATTGCAGCCGCGGTCGCCGCGAGTCCCGCGTTCTCAATCGCGGGTGGCGGCGATACGTTGGCTGCGATCGAGCAGTTCGACATCACCGATCAGGTGTCATACGTCTCAACCGGCGGCGGCGCCTTTCTCGAATACGTTCAGGGCAAGAAGCTGCCGGCCGTCGAAATCCTCGAGGCACGTGCGTAAGCCCGCATATCTCGTCGGGCGGGCGCTGCGCGCGCAGATCAACGTAGCGATAGCGCTAGGCTTTGAATATCGCCCTTCAATGGCGTGCTCTGGGATCTGATCAACCGCTTGCGCCCTACTCCGACCCTGGCTTTTCCAGGCGCCCTTGGGCTTGGTCTTCGCGCGAGCCATAGATCTAGCTATGCCACGCGCTCCAGCCGGGCGCCCAAGACCGCCTGTACGTCGCCATCATTCGGAGTCCCGACGAGATATGCGGGCTAACATTGCTGCTGGCGATCTCACCGCTCCCGAAATCGGGACACTGCTGACGGCGTTCGAGTCCGCTGTAGAGGCCGCCTCCCCGTTCAATTGCATGCGCCTGGATGCCGAGGAGATCGGCCATGCCGGCGCGCTTGTGATTGGCGCGGGCAAAGCTGCCGCAGCAATGGCCGTAGCGTTCAATGCTGCAGTGCGAGGCAATGCCCGCGGGTTAGTCGTGACTCGTTACGGGCACGGGCTCGAGGACGGCGAGGATGCCGGCGACATCGAGGTCCTCGAGGCTGGACACCCTGCACCGGACGCCGCGAGCCTCGGGGCCGCCGAGCGAGCACTCGCACTCGTCGATTCCCTGCGACCCTCCGAGACGTTGTGGTTTCTGATTTCCGGCGGCGCATCCGCACTGCTCGCCGCGCCGCTGCCGGGGATCACACTCGAGCACAAGCGCGCAGCCGCCGGATGCCTCATGCACGCCGGCGCCGATATTCGCGAGATCAACGCCGTGCGTAAGCATTTGTCAGGCATCAAGGGCGGTCGGCTCGCCGCGCGCGCTCATCCCGCACGCGTCAACACGCTGGCGATATCCGATGTGCCCGGTGACGGGTTGGCCGACATCGGCTCGGGTCCGACGACACCAGACCCGACGACCCAGGCACAGGCGATAGAGATTCTCGAGCGCTATGGCTGTTCTGTCGATGCGACCGTGCGCGCCGTATTGACGCTGCCGGAGAACGAGACTCCCAAGCCGGGCGATTCGGCATTCGCGAGTGACACGGCGCGCATCATCGCCAATGCCGCCACGGCACTCGATGCTGCACAGTGTTCACTCGAGTCCCAAGGTTACCGGGTGACGCGGCTCGGCGACGATCTCGACGACCCGGCACGCGCGTTGGGCGCAGAGCATGCGCGCCTCGCGCTGGCGGCGGCTGACGAGGGTGGCCGGCACGCCTTCTTGTCCGGTGGGGAGACGCGCGTCGTTGTCACGAACACAGCCGCGCGTGGTGGGCGAAACCTGGAATATCTCGCCGCGCTCGGGCAAGCGCTCGACGGTCGGGCTGGTGTATTCGCGCTGGCTGCTGATACCGACGGAATCGACGGCAACGGTGATCATGCGGGCGGTATCGTCACGCCCGATCTCACGGCTCGAGGCCGGGCCCACGGCATCGAGGTCGCTGAGGCGC
>JAOTTJ010000264.1 GCA_029864465.1 Gammaproteobacteria bacterium
CGATGCATGCTATGCCAGCGCGGATATCTTCGTGCTCGCGTCTTACCTCGAGGGATACGGTATGGCGCACGCAGAGGCGTTGGCTCATGGCTTGCCGATCGTTGCGACGGCGGCGGGCGCGGTGGCGCACACTGTCCCGTCGACGGCCGCGCTGCTCGTCAGTCCGGGCGACGCTGCTGCGCTGGCGCGCGCGCTGACACGGGTTCTCGACGATCCCGAGCTTCGCGAATCGCTCGCGCGCGGGGCGCGGGCTGCGCGCGAGCAGCTGCCGACCTGGGCGCAGGCCTGCTGCCGATTTGATGCACAGCTGCGGGCGATCGGGTGAGCGGGTTCAGCGACACGTGGCTGCGGTTGCGCGAGCCCGTCGATGCGGCGTCGAGAGACCGCGGTCTCGTAGCGAGTCTCCAGCGCCGCCTGGGGCAGCCGATCCACGTAATCGATCTGGCAACCGGCACGGCGGCCAATCTCCGCTACCTGAGCCCCCTACTCGGACGCTCGCAGACGTGGCAGCTGATCGATCACGATCAGGCTCTGCTCGATGCAATCCCGATGCGGCTATCCGAATGGAGCCGCGCTCGCGGATCGATGTTGCACGATATCGATGACGGCCTTCGTATCGAAGGTCCCGATTTCGGATGCGAGGTGCGCTATCAGTGCAGAGATCTCGCCAGGGATCTTGCGGCGCTCGATGTCCCTCGCGGTTCGCTCGTCACTGCGGCTGCGCTGCTCGACCTCGTGTCCGGGCCATGGCTGGCGGCTCTCGCAGAGCATTGCCGCGCGGCGTGCGCGCGGGTGCTGTTCACGCTGACGTATAACGGCGAGATTCGCGTCGATCCACCGGACCCCGAGGACGCGCTGGTCTTGACGCTCGTCAATCGCCACCAGTCGACGGACAAGGGCTTTGGGCCGGCGCTCGGGCCCGCAGCCGCGGCGCGCGCCGTAGAGCTTTTCGAGCACTGCGGCTATCACGTTGAGACCGCCCAGAGCGATTGGCGTCTCGGGCCGCAGGATCGGCAACTGCAGCGTGCATTGCTCGAGGGCTGGATTGCCGCAGCCATCGAGATGGCGCCCGAGCAGGCCGGCGTTCTCGGCCACTGGGCCGAACGGCGCAACGAACAAGTCGCAAGCGGCCGTGCGACGTTCGTCGTCGGTCACACGGATCTGGTCGGGTGGCCTCTATTTGATGCGCAGAGTCGCGGCTAGATTATTCGGCGTAACGTGCCTGTTGATGGATGTGCCATCGCCTTGGGATCACCGGCGCCGCGAAGCTCGCAGTCGAACAGGATGTCAGCGCCCATGGCGAACACCCGAGGCGATAGACGCAAACAGTCTGCGACGCGGTCTCGGGCAGGCAGATGAATTCCCGGTCGCCCTGCGCCCGTAACCAGAGGCGCGATGGCGATCTGCAGACGATCGAGAAGGCCTTGCTCGAGGAATGCAGAGACCGTCCTGCCGCCGCCTTCGACGAAGATTGCGCAAAGCTGCCGCGCACGCAGCGCCGTGAGCAGCGATCTCAGATCGAGGCCGTCCTCGTGCATCGGGACACCGAGCACCTCGGCGGCTCCAACCTTCTCGCCTGCGCGCTCGATACGTGCTTCGTCGCAAACCAGTAGCGTTGCGGCGGCCCCGTCGGTGAACACGCCGTGCGCTGACCCCAAACGACGCTGCGGGTCGAGCACGATCCGCAGCGGGTTGTCGCCCGAGATTCGCCGGACCGTGAGCTGCGGGTCGTCCGTTGCTACCGTCTCGGCGCCTACGAGCACTGCATCGCACAGCGCTCGCATCCGGTGCAGGTGCGAAAGGTTCTCCGGTCCGGTGACGTAGTCAGAGTCGCCCGCGCTCGTCGCGATGTGCCCGTCGAGACTCTGACCGAGATGAGCGATCGTGAGCGGATTTCGCGCGGACGCGTTGCAGAGCGGTAGATAGAGGTCGAAAAAGGCCTGAGCGGCTGGTGGCGCAGCTGCACAGGCGACCCAGCCCAGCGAGGGATGTGCTTGCAGCAGACCCTCGGGGCTGGTGTCCGCGACCGCGCGCAGGCCATCCAGTGGGTCTGCTACAAATGTGCACGGTGCCTGCAGGGGGGCGCTGTTCCCGCGGGTCCAGCGCGCTGCCGTCAGCACCGCAGCCCACAGGGACTTAAGCGCAGGGTCTGCGCCGTTCTCAAGCACGGTGTCGGGCATCGGCGCGAATCTGAAGTTTGGCCAACCAACTCAGCGGGCTACCTGCTATCCTAGCACCCATAAGAACTGCGGCGGATACCATGGCTTCCACACACGAGGGCATCAACGGACACCTCGCGGCGCTGACGACGGAGCGTGCCGTCGAGGAGCTGCGGCGTGGCCGTTCGATCCAGCTTCACGATGACCGCTGCTCGCTACTGGTAGCCGCCGTCGAGACACTGGAGCCGCCTTTGCTTGCGTCCTTGCAGGGCCTGGCAAACGACCGCATGCGGCTCATCATGACGGCGCAGCGTGCCCAGGCGGCGGATCTCGCGCATGCAGCGGCCGGACCCGTCTCAGTTCAGATGCCGCGCGGCACGAATCTCGACACGTTGCGCTCGCTGGCCGGGCTCACGGCTCAGCACCCATCACGAACACTCACCGCTGAGCCGGTATCCGCCGACAACGCCGCGATCGCCTCAACCGCGTTCCGTCTCGCCAAACTTGGCCGGCTCGTCCCAGCGCTGCTCGTCGTCGAGACTGAGGCGTTGGACGATCCCGGTCTGCTCAAGGTCCACTGCAAAGATCTCATCGAGCATGCCGAACCCGAGAGGCAAACTGTCGAGCTCGTAAGCCGGGCGCGCGTGCCGCTCGTTGACGCTATCGATTGTGAGGTTGTGCTGTTTCGACGCCGCGGTGAGCTGGGACAGCACCTGGCGATTGTGATTGGAACCCCCGCCCCACATGCGGTGGTACCCGTGCGTTTACATTCGGCATGCCTGACCGGCGACGTGCTCGGCAGTCTGCGTTGCGACTGCGGTGATCAGCTCAAGAGGGCTATCAACCGTATCGGCTGCCTGGGCAGCGGCGTGCTGCTTTATCTCGATCAAGAGGGCCGTGGCATAGGGCTCGCCAACAAGCTGCGCGCCTACGCGCTACAGGATGCCGGTTTGGATACGCTGGATGCCGACGAGCATCTGGGCTTTCTTCCCGACGAGCGCGACTATGGGGTCGCTGCGGCCGTTCTGCACGAGCTCGGTATCCGGCGGATTCGCTTAATGACCAACAACCCCGCAAAGATTCATGCGCTCGAGCGGCACGGCATCGAGGTCGCGGGACGCTTACCGCTCGTGGCGACGGTCAATGCCTACAATCAGCGCTATCTCAAGGCGAAGCTGGATCGGGCTGGCCACCTGGACGAGTGATTCGCGGGCCGGGCACTAACTCGTCGCCGATCCGTTCTCGATAACGCTCAGCGGTGTTGCGGTGACTTCCGCGAGCAGACGCACGAGCGCGCCCGCAACATGCTCCAGGTATGCTTTGCCCCGGCTCGCATCGGCTCCGGCCGCATTGCCGCAGGCGCCAGACGGATGCAGGTCCTGGCTCATCCAGCCGAACCCTATCGGTTTCTCGACCCCCAGCTGCTCGTTGCGCGCGGCAAACGTCCGCGGAAGGCCGGCAAACGCCTCGATGGCATCGCGGCGGACGAGATCGGGTCGCAGGTGGAGCATCAGTGACGTCTCGACCAGCCCACCGTGTATGTCCTCGGCGAGCTCGTCTGCGGAAAAGAGACCGGCAGGAGCGCCGAACCGGGAGTAATTTGCGCGTGCCACGAGCATTGCGTGGGCAGCGCGCAGTTGCAACGCCGCCAGATCGACGAGCGCAGTCTGGCCGCCGTGCGTATTGAGTATTACGAGCTTACGGATGCCTGCACGCGCGACGCACGCGCCTATTTGCCTCCACGTCGCGAGCAGGGTCTCGGCGTCGATGCTGAGCGTGCCGGCAAAGGCCGTATGCTCCAAGCTGCTCCCGACCGTTAGCGCAGGGAGCACGAGCACGCAGAGGTGGTCGGGTAGGTGTTCCATCGCCTCGGCCACGATTCCCGCGTTGATGACCGCGTCGGTCGCTAGCGGCAGGTGTGGGCCGTGCTGCTCGATAGCGGCGACCGGCAGCAAGGCGACCGTCTTCTCCGGATCGAGGTCGGCGAAGTCGCGCGTCGTGAGTTCCTGCCAAAAGCTGCTGCGCATAAGCGCCTATTGTAGATGCATCGCGTTCGACGGGTTGGCGGGTTTCTGCGGGATACTGCTCTGCAAGCACCGCCGCCCCCTTATCGATTCAAAAGCGTCGACTGCGCCGCGTGTGCTTAGCGAGAGATCGCCGACACTACCTCGCGATCACGCTCTGCGAGCTCTCGTATTGAGAGGAATCGGGGTAGAGCTGGGGTTTCCGGTCAACGGCGGGCCTTCCGGTACACTGACGGTCACGCTATGGAGCTCGAACTGCCATTGTTTACAGCCGAGACGGGCGCCCACGTGCCGCTCGCGCACCGCATGCGTCCGGAGACGCTCGAAGATTTCCTCGGTCAGGAACAGCTGGTCGGGCCAGGCAAGCCGTTGCGCGCGGCTATCGAGCGCGGCGCCGCCGGGAGCATGGTGTTCTGGGGACCGCCGGGCTCGGGCAAGACGACGCTCGCCCGGCTCATCGCCAACTACACCGACAGTGAGTTCGTGCTGTTCAGCGCCGTGACCGAGGGCGTGCCGCGCGTGCGCGAGATCATCAAGGAGGCGCAGCAGCGACGCGA
>JAOTTJ010000265.1 GCA_029864465.1 Gammaproteobacteria bacterium
TAGAACCCCGTCAACCGTGCCGCAAGTTGCGGATTTTTCTAGATTAACTCCCCTTCGTTCGCCTCCAAACGAGACGCCAGTCACGGTGGTTCGGACTGCCTCGCCGTACGATGATGAATTCATTGGCACGTCGATGAGCCGCCGGGGTCCGCCCGGCCCGTGCGGCTGGCTTTCGACCGAGGCAGACACGCTTGAAGGACGGTTTCAAGGAACGCATCGCCGAAGCGCTCGAACGGCCTGTGGAAGAGGGCCGCGAGACGCTGCGCAACGTGCTCGTGAGCGCCCCGAGCGTGAAGGTTGCCGAGAAGGGCAACGCCGCCGAGGAGACGATCGAGCGGCCGGAGGCTAGCGCGGGTATTGCGAGTGATCTCATCACCCCGACACACCGACTTCGCGCCTTGCGTGCGCCGCAGGAGCAGGGCTCCGACGAGGCCGAGCTCGATGCGGCTGAGGTCAGTGAAGCACTCGGCAGCGATACGGCGATCGGCAGCAGCGGGGTGCGCGCCATTCTCGAGAGCGTCAAGGACGCGATTATCACGACTGATCTCGACGGGCAGATCCTGAGCGCAAATTTTTCGGCGCAGCGAATCTTTGGTGCCAGCGAGGCGGAGATGCGCGAGTCGATGATCAGCGCTCTCGTGCCCGGGATCGATCCTCCCGGTCCGATGCTGACGAGCATGTCGAAGCGTCTCGGCGATACGCTGCTCGACCTGTCACCGAAACGTGTAGAGGCGCGCCGCGGCAGCGGCCAGCTATTTCCGGCCGAGCTGACCGTTAGTATGGTTGTGAACCGCGATTCGACGCGCTTCGTGCTTTCCCTGCGCGACATTACGGAACGCATTCGGAATGAAGCAGCGCTGCGCGACAGCGAGGCACGCTACCGAGCGCTCGTGGAGAACGCGCCAGAAGCGATCGTGGTTCTCGATGTCGACGAAGGCCGGTTCATCGATGCGAACGAGAACGCAGCGAAGCTCTTCAAGCTCACGCGCGAGGAGCTACTCGCGATCGGGCCAGAGTCGATCTCCGTGGAACAGCAGATCGATGGCTTACCCTCGTTCGGGCCGGCGCGCGGTTATATCGAGAGCGCGCTCGCAGGCGGACGGCCCGTGTTCGAATGGATGCATCGTGATACAGGTGGCCGCGAGATCCCGTGCGAGGTTCGCTTTATTCGACTGCCTGACTCCGATCGGCGACTCATTCGTGCGAGCATTATTGATATCTATGAGCGCCGTCAGGCCGAGTTGCTCGCGCGCGGCGAACGGCGCGTGCTCGAGCTTGTTGCATCGAACCGGCCGCTCGACGAGACCGTGCTTGCGGTGGTCGAGGTCGTCGAGGAAATCTACCCAGACGCTTGCGCCGCGCTGATGTTGGCGACGCCAGGCGGCAAGTCGCTCAAGCTAGCCGCATCGGCGCGACTGCCCGATAGAATGCGCGACTATCTCCGCGAGATCGAGATCGGCGTCGGCCTCGGTGTCTGCGGTTCCGCGGCTGCGATGGCTCGACAAATCGTCGTGCGCGACGTCGAGCGTGACAGCCTGTGCGGACCCTTGCTCGAGCATGCGAAAGACAGTGGCATCCGTGCATGTGTCTCGAGCCCGATATCGATCAGCGACGACCGGATCGAAGGTACGTTGGCGATGTACTTCAGGTCGGTACACAACCCGTCGCCCGCAGAGCTCGGACTCGTGAAACGCATGTGTCAGCTCGCTGGCATCGCGATACGCCGTGTGCGCGACGCCGATGAGCTCAAAGGCAGCGAGCTGCGTTTTCGAGAGTTGTTCGACAACGTCGTCGACGGCGTCTTTCAGATGGTTCCAAATGGAGATTGGTTATCGGCCAATCCCGCGCTCGTGGCGATGCTTGGCTACGGAGATTTCGAAGCGCTCAAGCGGGGAGGTAGCGCGCTCGCACACCATTCCGATCCCGCTGCGCTCGAGAGCCTCATGGCCGAAATGAAAGCCAACGGGCGGGTGCGCAACTACGAGCACCCGATGCGGCGTAAGGATGGCAAGGTCATCCTCGTGCTCGAGAATTCCCGCGCTGTGAGCGATCGGAGCGGCGCAGTGCTCTACTACGAAGGCACGCTGACCGATATCACGCAGCGCAAACTTGCCGAAAGCGCGTTGTACAAAGAGAAGGAACGCGCTCAGGTCACACTGCAGTCAATCGGCGACGCAGTCATTACGACGGATGCGAATGGCAATGTCGATTACTTGAACCCAGCGGCCGAGGAGCTTTCCGGTTGGGAACGCCGTCGCGCGCAAGGTCAGCCGATCGAGAACATCATTTGTTTGGTTGACGATCAGACGGGCGAACCCGTCACGAACCCTGTGCGGCGTGCGTTACGCGAAGGCCGCATCGTGGGCTTGTCCGACAATGTTGCGTTGCAGACCGAGAGCGGCGGCCAGATAGCGATTCAGGATTCCGCGGCGCCGATTCAGGATTCGCGCGGCGAAGTGCTCGGCGCCGTCATGGTGTTCCACGACGTTCGCCATGCGCGCCAGCTTCATCACAAGCTCTCCTATCAGGCCAGCCACGATTCATTGACGGGGCTCATCAATCGGCGTGCTTTCGAGGAGCGGCTGGCTGATGCATTGGAGGAATCCAGTGGCGAGGAGACTGCTGGACATGTTCTGCTGTACATGGATCTCGACCAGTTCAAGGTCGTGAACGACACGTGCGGACATACGGCAGGCGACTTGCTGCTGCGCCAGCTCGGAGACCTTCTACAGACGAAGGTGCGAGGTAGCGATGTCCTTGCCAGGCTCGGCGGCGACGAGTTTGCCGTGTTGCTCGTGGGCTGTACGCTCGCGGAGGCGATAGCTGTCGGCGAGTCGCTGCGTGAGGCAATCTCGGAGTTTCGCTTCGCGTGGCGGGACAGCAATCTGCATGTCGGCGTCAGCATCGGTATCGTCGAGCTCAGTGAGGATATCCAGGATGTCAACGAGCTGCTTAGCCAGGCGGATGTGGCTTGCTACGTGGCAAAAGACCTCGGACGAAACCGGATCCACGTCTATCAAGAAGGTGATGCAGCTGAACGTCATCGCGAAATGCAATGGGTCGCGCGCATCAATCAGGCGCGTGACGACGATCGGTTCGAGCTCTTCTTCCAGCCCATTGTGCCAATTGCTGAACACGTCGATACCGTCCCGAAGTATGAGCTGTTGTTGAGAATGCGCACGGAGGCAGGCGACTACGTGCCGCCGAATGCCTTCATTCCGGCAGCCGAGCGTTACAACCTCATGCCGAGCCTGGATCGCTGGGTCATCGGGCAGGTATTCGACAAGCTGGTGTGTCGCAGCCGGGATGAGGCGTCGCTGTATACGCTAGCCGTTAATTTGTCCGGTACGACGCTGAATGACGCGAGATTTCTCGAGTACATGCTGGAGCAGCTCGGCGATGCAGGGTTGCCCGAGAATGCGCTCTGCTTCGAGGTGACCGAGACGGCTGCAATAGCCAATCTATCCCACGTCGTGCACTGCATGAAGACGCTCAGGGCACAGGGATGCAAGTTTGCGCTCGATGACTTCGGCAGCGGACTATCGTCTCTGACATACCTCAAGAATCTGCCCGTTGACTATCTGAAGATCGACGGCAGCTTTATTCGCAATGTGAATAGGGATTCAGCCGATCATACGGTTGTCGAGGCCATCGCTCGAATGGCATCGGCGCTAGAGATCAAGACCATTGCTGAACGTGTCGAGAGCGAGGACGTCATGAAGCGCCTCGGACAGCTTGGTATCTGTTATGTCCAGGGTTACTACATTGCCGGGCCGCGGCCGGTCTCCGAGCTGCCCGAGCTCAAGCGGACCCGTGGAGACGGCGAAGACGAGTCGGCCTAAGCTGGCGCGACCACGAGGCGATTAGCTACACTGCCGGGCCTGCTCGTCTAATACAGCCTGCTCATGGTCGCCGTCACTCAACAAGCCCCGTCCAGTCTGCTGTCTGCCGGCGAAGCCGCACCCTTCGAGGTCGTCGAGGTCGAGGCCGCCCGGCCGATCGTGCTCGCATGCGATCATGCGAGCAATCGTGTGCCACGCGCGCTCGACAATCTCGGGCTTGCGAACGCGCACCTACAACAGCACATTGCCTGGGATATCGGTGCCGGTGCGGTGACGAAGCTGCTGAGTCAGCAGCTCAAGGCGAACGCCGTGCTCGGTAACTATTCCCGGCTCGTCATCGATCTGAATCGCAGTCTCGAAGACCCGACGGCATTTCCCGCAATCAGCGACGGTATCCTCGTGCCCGGCAATCTCGGGCTCAGGGTTGAAGACAGAGCCGAGCGCGCCCGGGCTCTGTTCAAGCCCTATCACGAGGCTGTGCGCCGGGTAACCCACGACTGGACCAGTGCTGGACAGTTTCCCGTCTTTGTAAGCATTCACAGCTTTACGCCGAAGCTCCATGGTGTGCGCCGTCCGTGGCACATCGGCGTGCTCTGGGATAAGGATCCACGTCTGGCAATACCGTTCATGGAAGCGTTGCGCCGCGCCGGCGACATCATCGTCGGTGACAACGAGCCGTACTCCGGCCGGCATCCTGCCGATTTCACGATCGATCATCACGCCGAGCCGCTTGGTCTCGCACACATCGGCATCGAGATCCGACAGGACCTCATCAACGACGTCTCGGGCCAGCAGCGCTGGGCCAGCGTGCTGGCCGAGGCGCTCGAATCCATCTTGGGTAGCGCAGCGCTCTACCGCAGCCTCTGCGCTTGAGTGTCACGGACGTGCGCG
>JAOTTJ010000030.1 GCA_029864465.1 Gammaproteobacteria bacterium
GACCTGCCGCGAGCTCATCGAGCAGCGCCGCGTGCGCATTCGCATCGATCTCGCGAGCCAGAATCTTCTGCGCACCGGCCACGGCAATGGTGGCGACCTGCCCCCTGAGCTCGTCGCGCGCGCGGTTGATCTCGACCTGGATCTCGGCCTGAGCGGCCTCGATCTGACGCTGTCGCTCGGACGCGCCATCGGCTCGCGCTTCATCGACCAGATTATTGGCCCGCGAGCTCGCCTGATCGACGATGTCTCTGGCTTGATCGCGCGCCTCGGCGACGATTCGGTCGGCTTCGGCCTTCGCCTTTCGCAGATCGTCCTGGCCGCGTTCCGCGGCAGCGAGGCCGTCCGCAATAGACCGTTGCCGCGCCTCGATCGCATCGGTGATCGGCGGCCAGATGAATTTCATACAAAACCAGACGAACACGAGCATCGCGATCGACTGGCCGATCAATGTCAGATTGAAATCCACAGATCTCTCCTGCTATCTGTGCTGGTCTCGTGGGCCCAAGGGCCCGCGAACGTTTCGACTGAAGCGCCGCGCCTTAAACAATGTACGGGTTGGCAAACGCGAAAAACAACGCGATACCGACACCGATCATCGCAATTGCATCGAGCAGCGCGACGACGAGGAACATTTGTGTGCGCAGCATCGGTGCTAACTCCGGCTGACGCGCGGCGCCTTCCAGAAACCGGCCGCCCAACAGGCCCATTCCGATGCCGACGCCCAAGGCGCCCAGGCCGATGAGTAGCGCGACAGCGAGCAGATTCATACCAATAACAAAGTCCATCAGTCTCTCCAGTGAGTAATCCGGGCGTTACATGAAAGATCAGTGCTCGACCTCATGGGCCGAGCTCAGGTAAACGATCGTCAACATCATAAATATGAAGGCTTGTAGCGTAACTACAAGTATGTGAAACACGGCCCAACCGAAGTGCAGCGGCACCTGGTACAGGCCGAGCAACGCGATCAAGATGAAAATGAGTTCGCCAGCGTACATGTTCCCGAACAGTCGCAAGGACAGGGAGACCGGCTTGGCGAGCAGCGAGACACCTTCGAGAACGAAGTTGAAAGCGATGATGAACGGCGCGAAGACCAGGCCGATTCCCTTGGTCGGCGGCGCGATCGGGTGCATCGTCAGTTCCTTCGTGAAACCGACGAAGCCTTTCATTTTGATCGAATAGAAGATGATCAGGATGAAGACGGAGATCGACATCGCGAACGTGATATTGACGTCCGTCGTGGGCACGACCTTGAGATACGGCACGCCGGCTGAGGCGGCTATCGTCGGCAGCCAATCGACAGGAATCAGATCCATGAGGTTCATGAGAAAAACCCACATGAAAATCGTCAGCGCCAGCGGCGCGATCACCTTGCTGTGCCCGTGAAACGCGTCGCGAACGGATGTGTCGACAAAACCGATGATCAGCTCGACGGCCGCCTGCAGCCTCGTCGGATTTCCCGAAGTCGCTAGAGTGGCGACTCGGCGAAACACGGCCAGGAACAACACGCCGAGCAACACGGAGAATGCCATGGAGTCGACATTCACGGTCCAGAAATTGCCCGCGCAATGGCCCCAGACCCACTCGCCGTGATCGCGGCAAACCTGAAGATTGGTCAGGTGGTGCTGGATGTACTCGCTGGCGGTTTGCTCCGCCGCGCCGTGCGATTCTTCCATGCCTTAGCTCTTCTCTCCGGTTTCAAGCTTTTCCGTTCCGCCGCCGATTAGCAAGGCCGCCGGGATGACGACCTGCGCAGCGATGAAGCCGGCGAAAACGGCCGGCCCCGAGATCGGCCGCACCGTTGCGAAAATCACGCCAAACAGGAGCATCGTCAACACCAGCTTGCCTAAGACACCGACCCGGGCCGACTGCAGCAGCGCATTCGCGTCGTTGCCGCAACGAGACCCGAGCAGCCGCGCGGCCAGGAAGGCGTTGGGCACAATCGCAGTCACCCCGCCGAGCAATGCCGACGTGCCCGCGACCACGTCTACCCATAGCCCTAGCAGAAGGCCCAGCACAACCGTGACAGCTGCTTGCACGAGCAAGGTCAACGGCACGACGCGGGTGTCGTCTGTCAACTCTGTGGCCTCTAGGTTTGCCAGGATATGCCTCTAGGCAAAGGGGCGCCGACAAAAAAAAGCCACGACGGCATCGTGGCACCTGTCTAGCGGCTGCAATTCTAAGCAGTCGCCCCAGCGTAAGCAATACGCGACGGCCGACCGGCAGCTCTATTCAGGACTCGATGTGGTCGAGAATACCGTCGAGCTCCTCGAGCGTGTTGTAGGCGACCACAATGCGCCCGCCCGGCCCCTTATGTTCGATCCTGACGCGCGCGCCGAGCCGATCTGCAAGCGCCGTCTCCAGCCGCAGGACGTCAGGGTCCCGGGCCCCGGAAGGCTTGCGGGTCGCCTTTTGTTTGCGCGATTTAGGCAGGCGCTGGATGGCCCGCTCCGTCTCACGCACGCTCCAGCCCTCCTTGAGGATGCGCCGGGCGATGTCCATTTGCGCCTCGATGCCGTCCAGTGCGAGCAGCGCCCGGGCGTGGCCCATGCCAAAATCGCGGCGCTCGAGCATCGCCTGGATCTGCGCGGGTAGATCGAGCAGCCGCAACAGATTACTGACGGCGACGCGCGAGCGCCCAACCGCCTCGGCGGCCTGCGCATGGGTCATCCCGAACTCCTCCACGAGCTGACGCAGCGCGCGCGCCTCCTCGAGCGCGTTGAGGTCCTCGCGCTGGATGTTCTCGATGAGCGCCATGGCCACGGCCGCTTCGTCCGGAATATCCCTGACGATCGCCGGGATCGAGTGCAGACCAGCCAGCTGAGCGGCGCGCCAGCGCCGCTCTCCCGCAACGATTTCATAGTGGGCCTCGCCGCCGTGCTTCGCGAGTGGCCGCACGACGATCGGCTGGACGAGGCCTTGGGCGCGTATCGACTCGGCGAGATCTGCGATCGTCTCCTCGCGCATATCCGAGCGCGGCTGGTAGCGGCCGCGCTGCAGAAGGTCCACGGGAATGTCCTGCAGCGTGTCGGTCGCCGACGTCGTGCGCTCCGCGACCGTGCTGCTGAGCAGTGCGTCCAGGCCGCGGCCGAGACTCTTACGTTTAGCCATGCTGCGATCCCATCGTGAGCAGCTCGAGATCGTCGAATTGTAGCTTAAAGCTCTGCGCTCGCCGCCTCGCGGCGGTTGATCTCTCCTGCAAGCGCCAGATAGGCCAGCGCGCCGCGAGAATACTTGTCGTGATAGAGGGCCGGGAGGCCGAAGCTCGGCGCCTCGGCAAGGCGCACATTGCGCGGGATCACCGTGCGAAATACGCGGTCGCCGAAATGGTGCATGAGCTGCCCGGAAACCTCCGTCGCGAGGTTGTTCCGCGGATCGAACATCGTGCGCAGTATGCCGTGGAGCTGCAGCCGCGGATTCGCGCCGCTGCGAATCTGCTCGATCGTGCCGAGCAGCGCCGTGAGCCCTTCGAGCGCGTAGTACTCGCACTGCATCGGAATGAGCACGCCGTCGGCCGCGGCCAAGGCGTTCACCGTGAGCATATTCAGCGACGGCGGACAGTCGATGAGCACGTAGTCGTAATCGCCGGCTACCGACGCAAGCGCGTCGCGCAGGCGAAATTCCCGCTCGGCTTGCGTGACTAGCTCGACTTCTGCGAGCGTAAGTGATTGATTACCAGGAAGTACTGAGAAATTCCCCTCGACGGCCTGGACAATCGCCTCGCGAGGCTCGACGTCGTCGAGCAACACGTCGCAGACGGTCAGATCGAGTGCCGACTTATCGATCCCGCAGCCCATGGTCGCGTTGCCCTGCGGGTCGAGATCGACGACGAGCACACGACGGTGCGTCGCGGCGAGCGACGCAGCCAGATTAACGCAGGTCGTCGTTTTGCCGACTCCGCCTTTCTGGTTCGCTATCGCAACGATCTTTCCCATGGCTCCTCTTCGCCGCCGTTCAGCCCACGCGACGCTCGATCGCGATTAAAGCGCCTTTGAGCAGTTCACGCTCGTCGCGCTCGATACGGCGTATCTCGAATCTGTCATCGACACCGCTCGTCGTTACGTCGACGTCGGCTTTCGTAGGCACGAGCAAGACGCTTTCCTCTCCCAACAGGTGCGCTGTGAGCCCGACGAGCTCGGGCAACGGAGCGACTGCGCGGGCGAGCACCGTATCAAAAGGCGCCTGGCCGCGTAAATCCTCCACGCGGCCATGCTCGACGGAAACGTTGCTCAACGCCAGTGCACCCTGCACGTGGCTCAGGAAGCTTGCTCGCTTAGCGCGGCTCTCGATAAGCGTGAATGACTTCTTCGGCTCGACAATCGCTAACGGAATACCCGGTAGTCCGGCGCCGCTACCGACGTCGGCGATACGCTGGCCACGCAGCAAGCCGCGAAGTGCGAGGCTCTCCGCAAGATGGCGCTCTATCATCTCGTCGAATTCTCTGATCCCGGTGAGATTGTGGACACGATTCCAGCGCTCGAGCAGCAGCAAGTAATCGGCTAGCTTGCCGGCCTCGGCCGGCCGGACATCAAGACCCGCTTCGTTGAGACGCTCGAGAACTCGTTCATGCATGCCGGCAGTATACGGGCCGGCTCAGGGAGTTCGCCCGGACAAGGGATCGTCGTGGCACGTCGGACGCTCGAGCGCCACGTGGACGATTCGTCCCGAGATCAAACTGTCTCGAGAAGCTCCTCGGCGCGGTGGCAGGCAACCCGGCTCGGCCCGACCGCTCGCAGCTCGGGTATTTCCTCCGCGCAACGGGGCTCGGCGTGCCGGCAGCGTGTCCGGAAACGACAGCCCGATGGCGGATCCATCGGCGAGGGTAGATCGCCGAACAGTAGCTCGCGAGCTCGCGAACGTTCCTTGTCTGGATCTGGAATAGGCACGGAGCTGATGAGCGCTCGCGTATAGGGATGGCTCGGGCGCTCGTAGAGATCTTCCCGCGAGGCGATCTCCACAGCCGTACCCAAGTACATGACGAGAACGCGATGGCTGATATGGCGCACGACCGCGAGGTCGTGTGCGATGAAGATCAGCGACAGCCCCAACTCCGCCTGCAAATCCATGAGCAGGTTGACGATCTGCGCCTGAATAGAGACGTCGAGCGCGCTAACGGGCTCATCGCAGATGATGAGCTTGGGCTCGAGCACGAGCGCTCGAGCGATGCCGATTCGCTGGCACTGACCGCCCGAGAACTCGTGCGGATAACGGTTGAGCTCTCGGCCTTCGAGACCAACGCGTTTGAGCACGTGGACGACACGCTGGCGCACGGCCGCCTTGTCGAGGTCCGGCCGATGCGTCCAGAGCGGTTCGCTGACGATGTCGCCGACAGTCATACGCGGGTTCAGCGAGGCAAGCGGATCCTGGAAGATTATCTGCAGATCGCTGCGCATCTTGCGCATCTCAGCGCTATCGAGCTCGCTGAGCCCGCGCCCCAAGAGGCAGACCTGGCCGCCGGCGAGCGGCACGAGCTTGAGTATCGCGCGGGCCAGCGTCGATTTACCGCAACCGGATTCACCGACAATACCGAGCGTCTCGCCGGGCGCGAGCTCGAGATCGACTCCGTCGACTGCCTTGAGCTCACGCGTGTGTCCCCAAAAGCCCCCCGTATGGACGCGAAAGGACACCTTGAGGTCCTCGACCGCCAGCAGCGGGTCAGCCCCGGCTGCGTTGCCCGCACGCGCGCCGGCGGCGGCACCGCCTACCTCACCGCCATCGAGCAAGCGCTCGACGCGCTCCTCGTCCAGCCGGGGCACGGCTTTGAGCAACGCCTGGGTATAAGCGTGTTGGGGCTCGTAGAAAATCTTGCGAACCTCGCCTTGTTCCTTGAGCTCGCCGCCCTGCATTACGAGCACGCGCTCGCACGTCCCAGCGACGACAGCAAGATCGTGCGTGATCAATATCGTGGAGGTCTCGAAGCGCTCGCTCAGATCGCGCATGAGCTCGAGGATCTGCGCCTGAACCGTGACGTCGAGCGCCGTCGTCGGCTCGTCTGCAATCAGTATCTCCGGGTTGAGCAACAGGCTCGCGGCGATCATGACGCGCTGGCGCATGCCGCCCGACAGCTCGTGCGGATAACGATCCAGCCGGTCGTCCGCCTCGGGTATGCTCACAGCCTCGAGCATCTCCAGACAACGCGACCGTGCAGCTTTTTTCGATACGGTCTCGTGCTCGCGCACCACCTGGATCATTTGATCGGCGAGCGTGAGATACGGATTCAGCGAGGTCATCGGGTCCTGAAAGATCATCGATATGCGTCGGCCGCGCATGCGTCTGAGCTGAGCCTCCGGCAGCGTTATCAGGTTGTGCCCATCGAACTGCGCCACACCGTCCGCGCGACCGTTATCGGCGAGCAGCCCCATCAGGCTCAGCACGCTCTGGCTCTTACCCGATCCAGACTCGCCGACGATACCGAGCGTTTCACCGCGCTCTAAGCGGAAGCTCAAATCCTTGACGGCGTGCACTTCGCCGTCGGGCGTGTCGAAGCGCACGTTCAAGTTGCTAACGTCGAGAAGGCTCATCAGCGGTCCTTCGGATCGAGCGCGTCACGCATACCGTCGCCCAAGAAGTTGAAGCAGAACAGCGTTGCGGCGAGAAACAGCGCCGGGAAGGTCAGCATCCAGGGAGCGCTCTCGAGCTCCTCCGAGCCGTCCTTGACCAGGGCACCCCAGGACGTCATGGGTTCCTGTACGCCCAGCCCCAAAAAGCTCAGGAAGGATTCGACGAGGATGACCTGCGGGATCGTCAGAGTCACGTAGACCGCTACGACGCCCAGTAGATTCGGAACGATGTGGCGCCGTAGGATCGCAAACGCCGTCACGCCCTGCGCCTCGGCTGCCTCGACGAACTCTTTGTTTTTCAAGCTCAGTGTCTGGCCGCGCACGATTCTGGCCATGTCGAGCCAGTTGATCGCGCCGATCGCGACGAAAATCAGCACGATGTGCCGGCCGAAGAACACCATGAGCAGGATCACGAGGAACATGAACGGCAGGGCATAGAGGATGTCGACGATACGCATCATGATGTGGTCGAGACGGCCGCCGAGGTAGCCGGCCGTGGCGCCGTAGCTGATGCCGATCACGAGGCTCACGATTGTCGCGACGATACCAACCATGAGTGAGACACGCCCGCCGTAGAGTGTGCGCACGAACAGATCTCTGCCGAGCGTATCCGTGCCGAAGATGTGCCCGGTCTCGAAGCTCGGACCGATCGAAAGGTTGCTCCAGTCAGTGAAATCGTATGCGTACGAGCTGAATAGCGGGCCGACAATGACGAGAACGGCCATGACGCTGATCAGGATGGCCGATGCAACAGCGGCGCGATTTCGGCGCAGCACGCGCCAGGCGTCGTTCCAGAGACTCCGCCCCGGAATGTCCTCGCCGACGGCTTGGCTCGTTGCGGCGCTCAACCGTACTTCACCTTGGGGTCGAGCCACGCATAGGCGAGGTCGACGAGGAAATTGAAGACGATGATGAGCACACCGTAAAACACGACGACGCCCATGACGAGCGTGTAATCGCGGTTCAGCGCGCCCTGGACGAAGAAGCGTCCGAGACCCGGCACGCCGAATATCTGCTCGATGACGACTGACCCCGTAATCACGGCCGCCGTCGCCGGACCGAGATAGGACACGACGGGCAGCAGCGCAGGCTTGAGCGCATGGCGAATAAGTATCTTGTACATGGGCAGACCCTGCGCCTTCGCCGTTCGTATGAATGGGCTGCGCAACACCTCGATCATGCTTCCGCGCGTGAGCCGTGCGACGTAGGCAATCTGCGGCAGCGCCAGCGAGATCACGGGTAGGACCATGTTACGCCACGATCCCTCGCCGAGACCGCCCGCAGGTAGCCAGCCCAGATAAACGGCAAACAGCAGGATCAACAGCGGAGCCATTACGAAGTTCGGGATCGAGATGCCCGTCATCGACAAAGACATAACCGTATAGTCGGTGCGGGTATTCTGCCTGAGCGCCGCGAGACTGCCGGCGCTGATGCCGAACAGCAGCGCTACTACCATGGCGCTACCGCCGAGCCGCAACGATACGGGAAAGCCCGTCATGATGAGCTCGGTCACCGTGTAATCGCGGTATTGGAACGAGGGTCCGAAATCAGCGCGCGCGAGATTACCCAGATAGCGCACGAACTGCATGGGCAGCGGCTCGTCGAGATGATAGGCCGCGCGCAGATTCGCCTCGATCTCGGGCAGCAGCGCACGCTCGGCGTCGAACGGCCCACCCGGCGCGAGGCGGATCATAAAGAACGCGAGCGCGATCAAGATCAGGAGCGTCGGTATCGCGCCGAGGAAGCGGCGCAAGCTATAACGTAGCAACGGCTGGCCTACTACTTGTTCGTGCTAGAGGGTTGGTGCTAGAGAGCTGGCGCTAGACGGCTAGTGCCTGAGGATGTAGAAATTCTTGCTGCGGTGATGGTCCATGATATTGGACTCGTAACCGCCAACCCAGGGCTTCACGAGCTTACTCGTTACGTAATAGTAGATCGGCAAAATCGGCAGATCTTCGAGCAAGATAGCTTCGGCCTGCTGCAGCAGCTCGGCGCGTCGCGCGAGATCGCCCTCCATCGAGGCCTCCTGGAGAAGCGCGTCGTACTCGGCGTTCGAGTAACCCGTATCGTTGAGGCCGCTCGTAGTCAGCATGAGCTCGGCGAACGTGAACGCGTCATTGTAGTCGCCAATCCACCCGCCTCGATAGATCTGTGTGTCGATCTTCTGCCGGCGCGTATCTAGGAACACTTTCCATTCCTGGTTCAAGATTCCGGCCTCGACACCTAGCACCTGCTTCCACATCGCCGCGATGGCCAGCGCGAGGCGACGGTGATCTTCCTGCGTGTTGTAGATGATCTCCGTGCGCAGCGGATTCTCGGCAGAATATCCCGCCTCCGCATAGAGGCGCCTGGCCTGCGCTTCACGCTCGGCCTGCGTCCAATCGGCTTCGGGCATCTTCTGGCCCTCATAGTTGTTAACGGGAGGCACCCAGCCGAACGACGGCAGCTGCCCCGCGCCCGTGACTTGCCGTGTGATGATGTCGCGGTCGATCGCGAGTGCCAACGCACGTCGCAGGCTCGGGTTGTCCTTGAACGGTGGCCGGGTAACGTTGAAGCCGAAGTAGTAGCTGCCGAGATACGGCGCAATCGTCAGGTCATCGGGTAGATTCTCCCGCGCCCATGCAAGCTGGCGCGTCGGCACAGTGCTCGTCATGTCTAGCTCATCGGCTCGGTAACGCCTCAGCTCCGCCGTCTGGTCTTCCGTCGCGTAATACCAGACCTCGTCGAGGATCGTGTTCCCGTTATCCCAATACTGCGGGTTGCGAACGAGCTTCATGTGCGACTGTACGACCCAATCCTCGAGCTGGAACGCACCGTTCGAGACGAGGTTGCCCGGGCGCGTATGCTGATCGCCGTAAGCCTCGACACTCGGCTGGTGCACGGCGTAGCTCGCCGAATGCGTCAACAGCCCCAGGAAGTAAGGCGTCGGACCCTCGAGTTGAATCTCGAGCGTGTAGTCGTCGATCGCGCGCACGCCGAGCTCGGTGATCGGCATCTGGCCTGCGGCGATGGACTCGGCATTGCGAATCGGATTCAGGATAAACGTGTAGCGCGACATCGTCATCGGGTCGAGGCTGCGGCGCAGGCTGTAGACCCAGTCGTCGGCGAGAACGGAATCGCCGTTCGACCAGCGCGCGTCGCGCCTCAGATTAAACGTGTATGTCAGACCGTCATCGCTGATCTCCCAGGACTCCGCCGCGCCGGGGATGAGATCGCCGTTCGGTGCCTCGTTGACCAGGCCTTCGAAGAGATCGCGCTGGATGTTCGAGCTCGGCACACCTTCGGCGCGATGCGGGTCAATCGAACCCGGCTCAGCGCCGTTACCGACGTGAAGCACCTGGACTTCGGCAAGCTCCTCCCCGCTCACGCCACCTACGGCCAACTCGCGCGCCCCGGACGCGGGGCCGGCAAGATCTTCGCCACCACCGCTGCAGCCGGCGAGCAGGCTGACCAGGAGCGTTAGACCGACAGCGCGGCGCAAATTTGCAGGTGTCATGATGAATCTCCGTTCGCCGTTACGCGCTCTTCCTGAGATCGCGTTTCTTCAGTTGAATCAACAGCAGGGATATTGCCGCAGGCGTCATCCCGGATATCCTCGAGGCCTGGCCGATCGTCTGCGGGCGGACGCGCTCGAGCTTCTCGCGAGCCTCGTTCGACAATCCTCTGACGGCCACGTAATCGAAATCCTCGGGTATGCGTGTCGTGACGTGCGCGCGCTGCCTTTCAATTTCGCGCGTCTGGCGAGCGATATAGCCGCTGTAGCGCGAGCCGATTTCCAGTTGCGCCGTTGCCTGTGCCCGGAGCGCCTTGTCGAGCTCTCCGGCGGCCGGCGCTGCGCCGACCCGCGCCAATGCGACGACGTCGTCGTAGCCGACGTCGGGGCGCTTGAGGAGCTCGTAGGCGTTAGCGTCGCGGTTCAACGGGCCGATACGCGACTGCGGACCGACGTCCGCGGGACGCACAACGGTGGCAGCGAGTCTCGCCTTCTCGGTCGCTATGAACGACCGCTTGGCCTCGAAGGCCCGCCAGCGGGCATCGTCGACGAGACCGAGCTCACGTCCGCTGGGTGTCAGACGTAAATCGGCGTTGTCCTCGCGCAATGACAGACGATACTCGGCGCGGGACGTAAACATTCGGTACGGCTCCGTCGTGCCGCGCGTGATGAGATCGTCGATCAACACACCGATATACGCCTGATCGCGCGTCGGATACCAGGGCGCTTCGCCGCGTGCGCAACGCGCTGCATTGAGCCCGGCCACGAGTCCTTGAGCGGCCGCCTCCTCGTAGCCCGTCGTGCCATTGATCTGTCCTGCGAAGAACAGGCCGCGGATAGCCTTGGTCTGCAACGACGGCTCGAGATCGCGTGGATCAAAGTAGTCATACTCGATCGCATAGCCAGGCCGGGTGATCTCAGCGCGCTCGAAGCCCCTGATTGAGCGTACGAATGCATACTGCACATCGAATGGCAGGCTCGTCGAGATTCCGTTGGGATAGATCTCGTGCGTATCGAGTCCCTCGGGCTCGATGAAGATCTGATGCGAATCCCGGTCGGCAAAGCGAACAACCTTATCCTCTATCGAGGGGCAATAGCGTGGCCCCGTGCCCTCGATCGCGCCGGTGAACATCGGCGAGCGGTCGAGGCTCTGACGAATGATGTCGTGCGTCTGTGGTGTCGTGTAGGTGATATGACAAGAGATCTGGCGCGGATGTTCACTACGCTTGCCGATAAACGAGAACGTGGGAATCGGATCGTCCCCGGGCTGAGGCTGCAACCCGGCGTAATCGACACTGCGCCCGTCGATACGCGGCGGTGTGCCGGTCTTGAGTCTGTCAACCGTCAGACCGAGTCCGCGCAGCTTGGCGGCGAGCGCTGTCGACGCAGGATCGCCCATGCGCCCGCCCGTATGGTTCGCCTCGCCGACATGGATTCGCCCGGCGAGAAAAGTGCCGACTGTCAGCACGATACTCGGTGCCGTGAACTGAAGACCCATCTGTGTCACGACGCCGGTAACCCGATCACCGTCGAGGGTCAGATCCTCGACGGTCTGTTGCAGCAGGCTCAAGCCGGGCTGTGCCTCGAGCAAGCCGCGTACTGCCTGACGGTACAGCACACGGTCGGCCTGCGCGCGCGTCGCGCGCACAGCCGGGCCCTTACGGGCGTTCAGCGTTCTGAAGTGAATGCCGGCCCGGTCGATAGCGCGCGCCATCGCGCCGCCGAGCGCATCGACCTCCTTGGCAAGATGACCTTTACCGATACCACCGATCGCCGGATTGCAGCTCATCTGGCCGAGCGTCTCGAGACTCTGCGAGAGTAACAGCGTCCGCGCACCGGTACGGGCCGCCGCAAGCGCAGCTTCGGTGCCGGCGTGCCCGCCGCCGACGACGATACAATCAAAGGTCTTCGTATAGCTCATGTCGGTGGGATTTTAGGCGCAGCGGCCTGACGCCGCCAGGACAACCAGCGGCGATCGAGAATCTCGCGTGGCCGTGCAGCCGGCTTTGGGGGATTTCGAGAGCGGCTCTAGCAAATCCGGGCCGAGCAGGCCAACATGTCGGCCCCATGAGCCCCATCCGCGCCCTGTGCTCGATCGGTATCCTCGCCTTCGTCGCAGTCGACGCCGATGCGCAAATTGCGACCACGGAGTGCCGTCTCACGGCCGCGTGGCTGCCAGCGGTTTCGGCACAGTGCTCAACGCTGACGGTTCTCGAGGATTCATCGGCACCGGCCGGCGCCGCGCAGATCGAGCTGTTCATCGCTCGCGTACCGTCCCTGAATGCGGCCCCTCGTGAGGACCCCATCGTCATCATCGCCGGTGGGCCGGGACAGGCAGCGACGGATTTCTATCCGCGCGTGCGTGCCGCCTTCGAACCGATCAGACGCGAGCGCGACATCATCCTCGTCGATCAGCGAGGGACCGGCCAGTCAGCGCCGCTACAGTGCCCGCAAGTGTCCGCAGCGACCGTCGAGCTCGCTGAGCCTGCGACGTTACCCGCGCTCATGGAGGCCTGCCTCGCCGAGCTCGACGGCGACCCGCGCCTGTACACGACCTCGATCGCCGTGAGCGATCTCGAGCACGTTAGAGAAGCGCTCGGCATCGAGCAGTGGAATCTCTACGGTGTCTCCTACGGGACACGGGTCGCGCAGCACTACCTGCGCCGCTATCCACAACGCACGCGCGCGCTCATACTCGACGGCGTCGCGCCGAGCGAAACGCCGCTCGGTCCCGATGTTGCCGCACAGTCACAACGCGTGCTCGATCTCATTCTGGCACGATGCGCCACGGAATCGGATTGCGCGGACCGGTACCCTGCGATCACGACGCAACTCGACTCGCTGCTCGCCTCGCTGGCCACAGGACCTGTGACCGTCGTTCTCGCCGACCCGCGTAGCGCGATGCCTCAAACCCGCCAGCTCTCGCTCGCCCACGTAGCGGCCGTCTTACGTCTGCTGAGCTACTCTCCCCAGACCGCTGCGCTGCTGCCGCTGCTCATCGACGCGGCGGCTTCCGGCAACCTTGCGCCCCTCGCCGCACAAGCTCAGATGATTACGAGCGAACTCGAGTCCGCATTGAGTCTGCCAATGCACAACGCGGTGGTCTGCACAGAGGATGCGCCGTTCTTCGCCGCGACTGCGCCAGCTGAGATCGAGACAACCTATCTCGGCACGACGCTTATCGATGCACTGATGGCCGTCTGCGAAGTTTGGCCCGGCGGCGTGCTCGATGCCGACCTGCGCGAGCCACTGCGCTCGGATCACCCCGCCTTGCTGCTCTCCGGGGCTGCCGATCCGATCACGCCAGCCGACTATGCCGAGCAGGTTCTGGCCGGTCTCAGTAATGCGCGTCATCTCGTCGGTCCGGGTCAGGGTCACGGTCTTGCCGTTGTCGGTTGCGTCCCGCGCCTCATGAGAGATTTTCTCGATACGCTCGAGCCGGACTCACTCGACGCGTCCTGTCTCGAGCGCGCGCAGGCGAGCCCCTTTTTCCTGGACTTCAACGGGCCGGCGCCATGATCGAGGTTTCGGGATTGAGCAAGCGCTTCGGCGCCGTCGTCGCACTCGACGACGTCAGCTTCGCGGCGCCGGACGGACGCATCACCGGCCTGCTAGGCCCCAATGGTGCGGGTAAGTCGACCTGTTTGCGCATTTTGTACACCGTCCTAAAGCCCGACGCCGGTTACGCAAAAATCAACGACGTCGACGTCGTCGAGCATCCGCTGTGGGCCCGGCGCGAGCTCGGCGTGCTGCCGCATGGCGCCGGTCTGTATCCGCAACTTACGACGCGCGAGAACATCGCCTATTTCGGCCGGCTTCACGGCATCAAAGAGCCCGCATTGTCCGCACGCATCGACCAACTGGTCGCGCGCCTCGAGCTCGAAGAAATCGCCGATCGGCGCGCAAAAGGATTCTCCCAAGGCCAGCGCACCAAGGTTGCATTGGCTCGCGCGCTCGTTCACAGACCGAAAAATCTGTTGCTCGATGAGCCGACCAACGGTCTCGACGTCATGAGCACGCTATCGCTCAGAAACTGGCTCAGCGAGCTCAAGGCCCGTGGCCAGTGCATCGTGCTATCGAGCCACATCATGCAGGAGGTTGCTGCACTGTGTGACGACATCGTCATCGTCGCGCACGGCCGTATCGTCGCGCAGGGAACCACCGAGGCGCTGCGTGAACGCTTCGGCAACAAGTCACTCGAAGATATTTTCGTCGAGACCGTAGCCGGATCATGAGAACACCGATCCTCGTCGTCTGTCGCAAAGAAGTCCTCGAGAATGGCCGCGACCGGCGCACGGTGTTCTCGACATTGTTCTTCGGCCCGCTGTTCGCACCCGCTCTGTTCGCAGTCTTGATCAATGTCATGCTGTCGCAGGCGCTATCGAGCATGGACGAGGTCATGGAGCTGCCTATCATCGGTGCCGAGCACGCACCGAACCTCGTCGGCTTTCTGCGCCGCTACGGCCTCGAGCCTGCCGATGACGGCCCGGCAAGCCTCGAGGATGCCCGCGCGGCGGTCGCTCGCGGTCAGCACGATATCGCACTCGCCGTGGCACCGGATTACGCGCAAGCATTTCGCAACGGCGACGATGCGCGCGTCACGCTGATCGTCGATCGTTCGGAGACGGGCGCGACGGCCGCGAGCCAGCGGGTCCGAACCGTGCTCGATGCGTACGCGAACCAAATCGGCATGTTGCGCCTGCAGGCGCGCGGCTTGAACCCGGCCGTGCTGCGTGCCGTGACCATCGACGAGCTCGATGTGTCGACCGCCGCGGCACGCTCGGTTCTGCTGCTCGGCATGCTGACCTATTTTCTCCTGCTCGCCACACTGGCGGGCGGCTTTTACCTCGCGATAGACGCCACGGCCGGCGAACGTGAGCGCGGCTCCCTCGAACCGCTGCTGACCGTGCCGGTTGGTCGCTCGAGCCTGCTGTTGGGCAAGATGGCTGCAACGATCTGCTACATGCTGTTGTCGCTCGCGTTGACGCTGTTCGGATTCATGATCGCGCTCAAATTCGTGCCGTTGGAAAGCCTGGGCATGCGCGCGAACTTCGATGCCGCCGTCGCGTTGCAGACGTTTCTGCTGCTGGCGCCGTTCACGCCGCTGGGCGCCGCGCTCATGACGCTCGTCGCGTCGTTCACGCGCAGCTACAAGGAGGCGCAAACGTATCTGACGCTCGTGTTGCTCATTCCGACGCTACCACTGCTGTTGGCGAGCCTGCTCAACGTCGAGCCGGACTTCAGGCTCATGTGGATTCCGAGCCTGAGCCAGCACTTACTCGTGACTGCACTGCTGAAGGCCGAGCCGTTGAGCTGGTCCTACGCCGCTGTCTCGGCAACGGCGAGCGTCGTGCTCGGCGCCTTGCTCGCGCTGCTCGCGATTCGCCTCTATGACCGCGAAGCACTGCTCGGCTGACACCGGCGACTAATAAATTTTTCACTTATGTAAAAGCAATGCGCGAAAAAGCGCGAGCGCTGTCACCGACTCGGCCGGCCATGCGCTGGCACGATGCACCGGTCAAGAGTCAGTAGCTATTCCCCGTGACAGAATCAACTGGACGCGCGCCCGACGCCGGTCCAACAGACAACGAGCACGACGCGCTCACAGCGACGCTTTCACGCCAAGCGTTCGTCACGAGAGTTGCCGCGTACGCCGAACGGTCGTTGGACGACGGCACGGCGTTCGGCGTATGCCTCGTTGATCTAGATCATTTCAAGAACATCAATCTATCGCACGGGCCGGCTTGCGGTGATGACGCGCTACGCGACATCGCGCGAAGGCTCGTGCGAACCAACTTCCCCGAACTCGAGGAACCCACAGAGCGAATCATCGGACGTTACGACGGCAATGCGTTCGGCGTGCTCGTCGCAACGGGCTGTTTGGAAAAGCTGGTTGCGGCTGCGCACACGCTGCATGAATCGGTCGGTGACGCATCGTCAGTCACGGGATCGCGCTTGAGCGCGTCCGTTGGTGCCGTGCTCGCGCGTATCGGCGAAGACGCCGGCAGCGTGCTCGTGCGCGCTGAACAAGCACTCTATCTCGCCAAGCAGTTCGGTCGCGACCGCGTCGAAATCGGTAGAAGTCCAGTACCGTTGCGCACGAGCGGCGACGTGCTAGCGCTGCGGCGCAGCGCCTGAGTCCAGGCAAAAAAAACGCCGCAAGCCCGAAAGGGCCTGCGGCGCGTAGATCTAAACTTCAGACGTTAACTAGTGTGCAAGCGGGTCCGGCCGTGCCTGGAAGTGCACGACGAGCGGGCGCGTGCCCTGGCCGCCTTCCTTGAGCCACGGAGTCCTATCACCGCTCGTGACCCAGAGCCCGCGGCCTTTCCAGCCAGCGTTCGGATCGTCGATGCGGCCCTCGAATCCCTTCGCGTAGAAGCCGAGCGGATAAGGAATCCGCATCGTGACCCAGTCATCATCGACAAGCGCGTGTACGCCGTCATATAGATTCGCCGTCGACATCGGTACATCGTCGCCGAGCCCGGTGACGTTGTGCTGATCGACCCAGCTGTAGTAGCTCGACTCGGCGCTGAGCTCAGGCGACTCGGGGAAACCCGGGCCGGGATAACGATGGAAGGTCCAGCCCTCGGGGCAGTGATTACCCATCGCGGCCTCGGGGCCGCTGAGCGCCGCTCGGCACTTACGCCGGTCGAACTCACCGAGGTGGCCGCTGCCGAGGGAAACCCAGACGACGCCCTCGAGGTCGATGTCCGCACCGCGTGGGCCGTAGCCCGGCAGCGGCACGTTGTAAACCTCCGATAGCGCTGTCGCCGGCGGATTGTCGCCTGGATCGAGGCGCACGACTGAGCCGGGGAAGGACCTGATCGCCCCCCACACCGAGCCGTCGACGGGGCTCGGCATGGCCGCGTAATAGTCTCCCGGTATTTGCCGATCCTTTGCAGGATCAAGGGGCTCGTCGGGTCCGACCCAGTCATCGAGCCGGCCGTTACCGTTGGCGTCGGCGATCAGCGGGGCCCAACCCTGGGAGGCGGCTTCATCGCCCGTCTCCAGATACATGCGCGTGTTGAGCCAACCGACGACGCCGTTGCCGCCGCTCGTCCACAGCGTGTTGTCTGCATCCTGGTCGAAATGCAGGTGATGCGTCCCGAAACACGTGTCGATCGGCGTGTAATCCCCGGTCTCAGGATCGAGAACCGCAAGATGCCGGCCGGCATTGCGCGAGGCGGGGTACACCTGCGCAGACGGATGATCCGAGCCCTCCAGACAGAAGTCCGGTTGGTCGCTCGGCGGCCGAACGCGTGCCGTGTACCAGACGCGGCCGTCCTGATCGATCATCGGATTGTGCGAGTTCGACTGGCTGTCCCAGATACGCTCGTCGCCCCAATACGGCGACGGCTGCACGACGGGGTCGTCGTTCGTCGTCGGCGTATCCGGATCGCGCGGCCTGGCGAGGAAGCTCGTGTCGGTATTCGCTACCGGGTCGAGGATCGGGAACTGATCCGTGCTGAGCTCGGGTGAACCATAGATCTTGCCGTAAGCGTTGACGGTCGGATTGCGACGATCGGTCGTCGTCAGATCGTGCAGATAGGCTTTCTCAGTTGCCCAATCGCGCACGGTTGCAACGATGTTGCGCTCCAGGCCCGAGGGGCGCGGCGGCGCTTCGGCCGGCAGCTCGCCGGCGGCGACGCGGTCGGTCCAATCGGCAAGATACTTGAACGGAATGCCTGCGAGCTCCGAGGCGAGCTGGCGAATCATCTGCCCGCCGGCTTGCCCGGACTGCACGCGCCTTATCCAGGCGGCCTCGGAATCCATGTCCTGGAAGGCCTCGGGTATCGTGCGCGTGGCAGCTTGACCGAGCTGATGGCAGCCTACGCAGCCATTGTTGCGCATCATGTTCTGATAGAAATCCAGGCCGCCTTCGATATTCTCGACTTCGCTGCGCGTCGGCAGGTGCATCATGGCGTACCAATAAATCGCCGGATAGACCTCCGCGGCCACGGCGGCGTCTGGCGCGATGACGGCGTCGAGATCATGCCGCTCGCCTGGACGCCCCGCGACCTTCTCCGAGTCGGCGAGACCGTAGCCCCGAACCCAGAGCTCGTAGTCGGCATCCGGTAGATCCGGCACGACATAGCGGCCTTCGTCGTCCGTGACGACGATCTTCGCGTAGCGCGTATCGAAGTCATCGGTCTCGGCGATGACCCAGACGCCGGCCTCCGGTCCATCGGCGCTCGTCACAACGCCGCCGATGTCATCACTGTCGAGCATCTGCGCCTGCGCCGCGGACGCGGCCAGGCAGACGGCTCCGACAGCCATGATCCATTTAAAGTGTTTTCCCCCGTGAAATGTCATTGCTGAACTCCTTATTGAGAGGGTTCCGATGTGCGTGGCCCGTAAGACGCCCTAGACCCCGCCCGTTGTTCTTCGCCCAAACGAGTATCTATATCCTTCGGCGTGCAAAATGCAATACCCCCGGGGCGCTAGCCAGCCTCCGGCGCCGCAAAAACGTCGAACGCGATGCTGATGCGCTCGCCTTTGCCCCGGAAGGGCAATGTGCGGTGAAAGCTGAACGACGGGAACGTCACCATGAGGCCGGGCTCAGGCTGCAGGCGCCGTGTCGGCGGTGCGACCTTGGCGACAAGTTGCTCTGTCGGTAAGCCGAATTCGATCCAGCCATCCTGGCCATGACCGGTCCCGATGCCTTCCTCGGGATTGGCTACGTAATAGACGCCGCTGAGCCAGGCTTCGGGGTGGATATGCGACGTTTGATGCCCCTGGTCGCCAAGGACGACGGCCCAGGCGTTGACGAGCCAGTGATTCGGCGCGTGCTTCACCCACGGGTGCTCGCCATGTCCCCCTGCCCGTAGCTCCCGCAGCACGGTCCGGATCCGCCCTTCGACGACACGCGAAAAGGCGCGCATCTCCGGTGGCGGATCAATCATGAGGCTACCCGTCTGAACGCCATGCTGGGTAGCGCGATTCGTATGTACACGGCCGAGCGAGGGGTGCTCTCGAATCATTCGCTCCAGGGCCTTGTTGAAAGATGCGAGGTCGTCGTAACTCCCAGGCCGCTCGATCTGCCGCGCGACG
>JAOTTJ010000266.1 GCA_029864465.1 Gammaproteobacteria bacterium
TCGTAAACTTCGGTGCCGTGGCCGATGAACAATGTGCCACGCGCCTGTAAATTGAACAGCGAGTAGGCCAACGCCTTGCCGTTGACCATGGAGACGAGCGCGCCGTTGATGCGTTGTGCAATCTCACCGCCCGCGCGCTCGGCATAGCCGTCGAAGACGTGATAGAGGAGTCCCGTGCCCGCCGTCGCCGTCAGGTACTCGGTACGAAAGCCGATCAAGCCGCGCGCGGGGATACGGTAATCGAGGCGCACGCGGCCGCGGCCGTCCGGCGCCATTGCGACGAGCTCGCCGCGGCGTTCCGCGAGACGGCTCATGACGGCGCCCTGATAGTCGGATTCGAAATCGACGGTCAGCTGCTCCCAGGGCTCGCAGCGTTTGCCGTCGATCTCCCGCTCGATGACCTCCGGGCGGGACACTGCGAGCTCGTAACCTTCGCGGCGCATGGTCTCGATGAGGATTGCCAGATGCAGCTCGCCGCGGCCGGAGACGACGAATTTATCGGGGTCGGACGTCTGCTCGACGCGCAACGCGACGTTGTGTTTGACCTCGCGATCGAGGCGCTCCTTGATCTGCCGGCTCGTCAGGAACTTGCCTTCGCGTCCGGCGAACGGCGACTTGTTGACCAGAAACGTCATGCTGATCGTCGGCTCGTCGACCTCGAGCGCCGGTAATGCCTCAGGCCGATCGCGCGGGCACAAGGTGTCTGAGATCTGCAGGTCGTCGATCCCGCTGAACACGACGATGTCGCCCGCGCTCGCCGAGTCCATGCGGATCCTTTCGAGCCCGGCAAAGCCGAATATTTCGAGCACGCGTCCGTTGTGCACGCTGCCATCACGCCGCACGACCGCGATAGGCATATTGCTCGTCAGCGTGCCGCGCGTGATGCGCCCAATGCCGAGCATGCCGACGTAGGCGTCGTAATCGAGACTGGAAACCTGTAGTTGCAGCGGGCCTTCGGCGTCGACATCCGGTGCTGGCACGTGCTCGACGATAGCCTCGAGTAGCGGTGTTGTGTCGCCGCCGGTCACCTCGGGCTCGGTGCCGGCGTAACCCCTCAGCGCCGAGGCATAGATGACCGGGAAATCGAGTTGCGCGTCGGTTGCACCGAGACGATCGAACAGGTCGAAGGTCTGGTCGAGCACCCAGCTCGCGCGCGCGCCGTCGCGGTCGATCTTGTTGATGACGACGATGGGCTTCAAACCTCGCGCAAAGGCCTTCTGCGTCACAAAGCGTGTCTGCGGCATCGGTCCTTCGACGGCGTCGACGAGCAGCAAGACGCCATCGACCATAGACAACACGCGCTCGACTTCGCCGCCAAAGTCCGCATGGCCGGGCGTATCGACGATGTTGATGCGGTAGTCGCGCCAGCTGATTGCCGTGTTCTTCGACAGAATCGTGATCCCGCGCTCGCGTTCGAGATCGTTCGAGTCCATCGCCCGCTCGGGCAGGTTCACGCGCGCATCGAACGTGCCCGACTGCCTCAGCAGTTTGTCGACGAGCGTCGTCTTGCCGTGATCGACGTGCGCGATGATCGCTATATTGCGGATGTGTTCTCGGTCGGACATAGGAAGATTGGCGCCAGTGGGCCCGCGCGGGCGCGCGAGCATAGCACGGCTAGCCCGACTGAGCTCGGGCCGCGCCGGCGATGTGGTCGAGCTGGTAATTGTGAGGGACGAGGTCCTCGACGATGAGGTAAAGGCTCGGGACGAGGAACAGCGTGATCGCGGTTGCGAACACGACGCCCCAGCCTAGCGAGATCGACATCGGCACGAACATGGCCGTCGCTGGGTTGTTCATGAACATGAGCGGCGTCAGACCGACGAACGTTGTCGAGGATGTCAGCATGATCGGCCGGAAGCGCACGATGCCCGCCAGACGCACTGCCGCCTCGACGCTGACGCCGCGGCGCCGCTGCCGATTGATGTAGTCGACGAGCACGAGGCTCGAGTTCACGACGACGCCGGCCAGCGCAATCATGCCCAGAATCGAGCTGATGATCAGCGGCCAACCCATGATGAGATGGCCCAGAATCGCGCCGACGGCGCCGAAAGGAATCACGCTCATGATCACGAGTGGCTGAACGTAGGATCGCAGTGGAATCGCGAGCAGCGCGTAGATTACGAGCAGAGCGAGCGGGAACAGAGCGAAAATGCCTCGAAATGACTCGGCCCTTTCCTCCTGCTCACCGGTGAGTGCGTATGACACACCTTGATAGTCCGCCAGTATGCGCGGCAGCGCGTCCGCCTGCAGCGAGCCGATGACGGCCTCCGGTGTCACGACGTCGCGATCGACGTCGGCGCGCACGGTTACGACGCGCTGACGATCGATGCGCTGAATCGTCGAGTATCCACGGCCGAGTGTGAACTCGGCTGCGGCTGCAAAGGGAACCTCCGTGCCGTCGGCCGTGCGAATGCGCATATCTTCGAGATCACCGAGCGACTGGCGCTCGGCTTCCGGGTAGCGCACCATAACGCGAATATCCTCGGTGCCCCGCTGCACGCGCTGCACCTCCTCACCGTAGAACGCTTGCCGGGCCTGGCGCGCGAGATCGCGTAGCGTGAGGCCGAGGTAACGCGCCTCTGGGCGCAACTCGAGCTTGACCTCCTGCTTCCCGGTGCGAAACGTGTCGGAGATATCGGCAACACCGTCGAAGCGCGCGAGCTCGCCGCGAAGCCGTGCCGCCGCTGCTGCGAGATCGTCGACGTCGCGTCCACGCAGTTGGATCGAGATCGCATCGCCCGCCGAGACCTGGCTCGCCGAGAAGACGAGCTCGACGGCGTCGGGAATGGGGCCCGTGAGCTCTCGCCACTGCGCGACAACATCGCCCGAGGCGATATTGCCGCGCTCGTTCGTCGGTTGCAGCGCCACGACGACCTGGGCGAGGTGGCTTTGCGGTGAGCTGAATCGCCCTCCGCCTCCGGGTCCGCCCCGTCCTCCGCCAGCCGACTGGCCGACCGATGTGAAGATCGCCTCCACGATGTCCGGGCGGTCAGGATACTGCGCGCGCAACCGCTCCCTGAGCTCGAGCGCTGCGCGCTCGATACGCTCGGCCGCAGCGGCGGTCTGCTCGACATTCACACCTTCGGGCATCGTTAGATTCGCAACGAGGCGATCGCCGTCGACGTTCGGAAAAAACTGAATGGGTAGGCGACCGCTGAGCACGTAGGCAAATGTCAGAGAAAGTATGCCGAGCCCAGAGGCCAGCACGAGATACCGCCACTCCAGGGCGCGGGCCAAAGCGTGACCGTAACGATACTCGGCGAAGTGCTCGATTCCTTCGGACAGGCGTTTCTGAAAATGCCTCCATGTCTTAACGATGGCATTCGGATCGTCTGAGTCGCTCTCTGTACGTCGGTGCGCGAGATGTGCAGGCAGTATGAGCTGTGACTCGATGATGCTGAAGATCAGACACAGGACCACGACATAGCCCATGATCGAGAACATCTGCCCGATACGTCCGGGTGTGAAAATGATTGGAATGAAGGCCGCGATCGTCGTCAGCACGCCGAAGATGACCGGCACGGAAACCTCGCTGGTGCCTTCGATTGCGGCCTCCACCTGATTCTCGCTGATGCGCTCGTGCGCGAATACGCGTTCGCCGACGACGATGGCGTCGTCGACGACGATACCGAGCACGAGGATGAACGCAAACACTGAAAGTGTGCTGATCGTGATGCCGAACGGGCTGAACGTGGCGAGTGTGCCGAGCATCGCGATCGGTATTCCAGCCGCAACCCACATTGCGAGACGGAACTGCAGCGGTAGCGCGAGAAGGATGAGCACGAGAACGAGGCCGCCGGCTGCGGTGCCGAGCAGAATGTTGATGCGTGCCTCGAGCTCCTCGGACTCGTCCTGCCAGATCGCGACGTCGATACCCTCGGGAATAAATCGCTGAGCCTGGGGAATATAGGCTCGCACCTGGTCGCGAATCTGCATGAGATCTTCTTCGCCGACCTGGTTGATTCGTACGATGGCGGCCGGATTGCCGTCGAGCCGCGCCTGCGTGTCGCCCTCCTCGAAGCCGTCGACGATCGTTGCGATGTCCGTGAGGCGTACGCTCGTGCCATCGAAACGCGACACGACGACGATGTCCTCGAATTCGACACCGCGATAGGCTTGGGCCTGCGTCCTCACGAGGATCTCGCCGCCGCCCGTTCTGATCGACCCGCCGGGCAGGTCGAGCGACGAGCGCCGCACGGCCTCGGCGACCTGTGCCAAAGTGAGACCCATACGCCGCAACGTCTGCTCGGAGATCTCGATCGAGATCTCGTCAGGGCGCACGTAGGCGACCTCGACGTCCGAAATCCCGTCTAATGCAACGATATCCTCACGCACGCGCAGCGCGAGCTCCTTGAGCGTGCGCTCATCGGTCGGACCGGAGATTGCGACCTCTACGGCGTCCCGTCGCATCGTCGCGAGGACGACGATCGGTCGCTCAGTTTCGATAGGGAAAGTCGAGATCGCGTCGACTTTGCTCTTGATCTCGTTCGAAGCCTGTATGTCGTCGGCCCCGGGTTCGAGCTCGACGAGCACGTTGCATGCGCCCTCGAGAGAGCTCGAGGTCATCCTATAGATGCCGAGCGTACCCTCCAACGCCTCCTCGATGCGGATGCAGACGCCGCGCTCGACTTCCTCCGGCGCGGCGCCGAGATAGGGCACGGTGATACTGACGATGCCGAGGTCGATCGGCGGAAACTCTTCCTGGCGCAGCT
>JAOTTJ010000267.1 GCA_029864465.1 Gammaproteobacteria bacterium
CCTGATCCTGCGCTGAGGCTTACCGAATCTCGCTTTCCCGCCCTGTTTGCACCGAATCGAGCCTGGCGCCCGGACTCCCAGCGGCTTAGGGTGGGAGCCCCATGATCACCGAGACACTGTGATGCTCCCGCGCCGCCGCCCGGCCAACGAGCGCCCGCGCGAGCGGCTGCTCCGAGCTGGGCCGGCAGGCTTGTCGGACGGTGACCTGCTGGCCGTTCTCCTCGGCGGCGAACCACCGGCTGGCGGACGGCTCGGTCTGGCCTACGCGGTGCTCGATACGTGGGGCGGTCTCGCGGCTGCACTCGCCGCAAGTCCGGCTGAGCTCGGGCGCATCCACGGTCTCGGCCCAACCCGGATCGCGCGGCTGCACGCTGCCGTCGAGCTCGGCCGGCGCTACCTCACCGAGCCGCTCGCGCGCGGACCCGCTTTGACCGCGCCGGGCGACGCGGCGCGGTATTTTCAGGCCCACCTGAGCGATCGACCACACGAGGTGTTCGGCTGCCTGTTCCTGGATACGCGCCACCGCATCATCCGCTACGAGGAGCTGTTCCGCGGCACGATCGACGGGGCCGCCGTGCATCCGCGCGAGGTCGTAAAACAGGCGCTGCGCCTCGATGCTGCCGCGGTGATCGCCGGCCATAACCATCCGTCAGGCGTCGCCGAGCCCAGTGAGTCCGACCGCAGCATCACGTTGAAGCTGGCCCAGGCGCTGGCACTCGTCGAAATTCGGCTGCTCGACCACCTCGTCGTGGCGCGCGGCGGGCACGTTTCCCTGGCGGAGCGAGGCTGGATATAGGGCCCGCCAGCGGGTAACATGCCCGGCTCCATATTTCCGGGCCCGTGGGGCAACGCCATGTCGAGAGTCTGTCAAGTTACCGGTAAGCGTCCGATGTCGGGGAACAACGTTTCCCACGCCAACAACAGGACTCGCCGCCGCTTCCTGCCGAATCTGCACACGCAGCGGTTCTGGCTCGAGACCGAGAAGCGCTTCGTGCGGCTGCGCGTGTCACATAAAGGCCTGCGCATCATCGACAAGCGCGGGATCGAAGAGGTCGTCAAGGAGCTGCGCGCGCGCGGCGAGAAGATCTGAGCGGGGTAATCTAGATGAGAGACAAGATTCGTCTGATGTCGTCAGCTGGCACAGGTCACTACTACACGACGACCAAGAACAAGCGGCTGCATCCGGAGAAAATGGAAGTTAAGAAATACGACCCGACGATCCGCAAGCACGTCGTCTATAAAGAAACGAAGATCAAATAACCCGGCCAGAAGAAACCCCGCTCAAAAGCGGGGTTTTTCGTTTCCCGGGGTCGAACGCGCCTCAGGCCGGCAGCGCCTGCGCCTGCGCAAACGAGCGGAGATAGACCGCAAAATCCTGGAGCTTCTGAATCCCGCTGGCCTCGGCTTTCGTGCACCACGCCTTCACGTCCGCGAGCAAATGCTCGTTGCTCCGATGTGCGCCACTCCATAGCGTCTTGAGCTCGGCACGAAACTCGAGCACGGTTTTGAAACTCGGATGCTTGCTCATGAGCTCGTCGAGACGCTGCCGCGACGACGCATCGAGCATGTTCGGGCTGCGGCTCAGGAACCGGCGTGCCCGCCTGCACACTGCGCCGGCATTCTCACCGACACGTTCGAGCTCCGCTCTGAGCACGGGCAGCGTGACACTCTGCGAATAGTGCCGCAACACGTGCATCCTGTTGATGATGATGGCCCGAAGCGCCGCGAGATCGAGCGTGCCCGGAACGCTCGCGAGCTCCGGTACCGGGGCTACGCGGCGAACCTCGACGAGACCGAGCGCCGCGAGCAACTTGATATGCAACCAGCCCAGATCGATCTCACCCCGGCGCAAAGAGAACTTGGCCGAGCTCGGAAATGCGTGGTGATTGTTGTGCAGCTCCTCGCCCGCGACGAAAAAGGCAATCGGCCAAAGATTCGTCGAGGCATCGTCGGTCTCGAAGTTTCGGTAACCCTTCGCGTGACCCAATCCGTTGATGACACCTGCAGCGAGCAATGGCATCGTGATGAGCTGAATCGACAGCAATATGATGCCCGGCACGCCGAACAATACGATGTCCGTGACAGCGAGCAAGGCGATTCCGCTGTTCGAATACCGCTCGTAGACATTACGCTGCATCCAGTCGTCGGGGGTTCCCTTCGCGTATTTTTCTATCGTCGCCGGGTCGGCGGCTTCGGCGCGGTACAGCTCGGCGCCGCGCAACAAGACGGTGCGGAGCCCGAAAACCTTCGGGCTGTGCGGGTCGCCTTCTTTCTCGCAGAAGGCATGATGCTTGCGGTGCACGGCGACCCATTCTTTCGTGTTCGCGCCGGTAGTCATCCAGAGCCAGAAACGAAAGAAATGCCGTAAGGCCGGATGCAAGTCGATCGCACGATGCGCCTGATCGCGATGATAGTAGAGCGTGATCCCCAGCAAGGTCACGTGCATGACGAGCAGGGTTACCGCCACATAACCCCAGAGGCCCAGGCCGGCCAAGCCATGGTAATGATCGAAAACAAATTGCACTATGTTAATCCTGCGTCGTGACGGTAAAGTCGCATCACTATAGCCCACACCAACGTGTACTCCAATAAGGAACTTTTCACTGTGCGGAGTGTCGCAATTTGGGTTGCGGGCACTTGTTCTATCGTGTCCGCCGGGGTCGCGTAAGCGTCACGGCCATCGGAGTACGCAGGTCGATACGTCCATGCCTGAGTTACCCGAGGTAGAAACGACACGCCGCGGCCTCGAGCCGTTGCTCGTCGACGAGACCATCGCAGATCTGGAGGTCCGCGAACCGCGGTTGCGCTGGCCTGTCGATCCGACGCTGCCGGAGCTTGTTCGTCACGAGCGAATCACTTCGGTCGAGCGTCGCGGCAAGTATCTGCTGATCGCAACACGCAACGGCAGTCTGATCTGGCATCTGGGCATGTCGGGCAGCCTACGTTTCCTGAACGACCCCGGCGTACCGAAGAATCACGATCATCTGGATCTCATCTTGAGCACGGGCGCGTGCGTGCGGTTCAACGACCCACGACGATTCGGCAGCCTGCACTTTTGCGAAGCGCCTGAAAATCATTGGCTGCTCTCGTCCCTCGGGCCCGAGCCGCTCGGCGACGACTTCACGGGACATTATCTGCGGCGAACCGCACGCGGGCGCCGGGTAGCGATAAAGCAGCACATCATGAATAGCCGTATCGTTACGGGCGTCGGCAATATCTATGCGAATGAAGCTCTCTTCAGATCACGCATTCATCCGCGTCGCGCGGCCGGTCGCATCTCAGCTCAACGCTTCGAAGCGCTTGCGACAAGCATCAAGCACGTCCTCGACGAGGCAATCCGCGCCGGTGGTACGACACTGCGCGACTTCGTCGGTGGCGACGGCAAACCGGGGTATTTTCAGCAAACCCTTGCCGTGTACGGCCGCCGCGGAGAACCGTGCATCGATTGCCGAACGCCGATCAAACAGGTGGTGCTCGGTCAGCGGGCAACGTACTACTGCCCGCACTGTCAGCGCTAGCCGGGAAAACTCACTGGGATTCGGGGAGATAACGCGGCTCGCCGATGCCGCGCGGATCGCTTGCGGCTTCGACCGCCCCGCTCGAGTACTCCCAGGTCACTACGTGCATGTTGCCGTAGTCGCGACCGACCGTGCGCAACGAGTGACCGAGCGCCTGAAGCGCCGCAATCGCGTCTGCTTCTAGCGCATCGTCCTCGTAACCAACGACGTCCGGATAGTACTGATGATGCAGACGCGGTTGTGCGACCATCGCCGCCGCATCGCCTCCCTCTATCCAGGCAAGGCTCGCAAGTAAGACCATCGTGATGATACGGCTCCCGCCCGGTGTACCGAGGAGAGCCAGCCCATCGGCGCTCTCGAGTAGCGTCGGCGTCATGCTCGACAACATGCGCTTACCCGGCGCAATGGCATTGGCCTCACCGCCAATGAGCCCATAGCCATTAGGCACGCCAGGCTTAATCGAGAAGTCATCCATCTCATTGTTTAGCAGGACGCCCGTGCCGGCAGGCACGAAGCCACTACCGAAGGAGAAGTTGATCGACTGAGTAGCCGCAACGGCGTTGCCGTCGCGGTCCAGAACAGAAAAGTGGCTGGTCTGGTCGCCGCCCTGCGCTGCGAAAGGTCGCAAACCGGGCAGGTCATCGCTAGGGGTCGCACGGCTCATGTTGATCGTCATGCGTTGACCCGCTGCGTAATAGGGATGTATGAGTCTCTCGACCGGAACGTCTACGAAGTCGGGATCGCCGAGCAATTCCGCGCGGTCCCGGTACGCGCGCCGCATGACCTCGACGAGCACATGGGCCCGGCGAACGTCGTCGAAGCCCGCGAGATCGAAACCCGAGAGCATGTTGAGCATGTTGAGTAGCGCAACTCCCCCCGATGACGGCGGCGGTGCCGTCATGACTCGCACGCCGTGATAGCTTCCCGACAACGGCGCTCGCTCGACGACCGCGTAACCCGCAAGATCCTCGAGTGTCCAGATACCGCCGCCGGACTGCACGCCGGCAACGAGCCGCTCTGCAACGGGTCCGGAATAAAAGCCCGCCGCACCGTCGCGTGCGAGATGCTCAAGCGTCGCCGCGAGATCCGTCTGGACGACGCGGTCTCCCGCACTCGGCAGCGCACCGCCCGGCAGAAATATAGTCCGCGCGGCAGCGTTCATCGACGGCGCGCGGCGCTGCAGGCC
>JAOTTJ010000268.1 GCA_029864465.1 Gammaproteobacteria bacterium
TAGATCTCCTTTCCTAGGCTGTGGCCGAGTCTACTCGTAGCCGGGGGACATTCCCAGGTAGCTATTCGAGGACCGGGCATGAGCCGATAAGGGGCCATGCTATATTCGACGAATTTGGGGGGTGGGGTGAGTTATGTCCAAGTTGCCAGGAGATTCGACGGTGCCGGCGCAAACGATCGGAGGAGCCGATGAGGCGCCAGCTGACGGTGTGAGCCGGCGCAAGGTGCTCGCAGGCGCGGCGGGGGCGGCCGTCGCCGGCCTGACCGGCTCGATGAGCGCTGACGCGCAGTACTCCGGTCTCATGGAAGGTGGCCTCGGTGTGCCGTTCAGATTGCCGATGGGCGCGCTGAACTATCTCGACCGCAATGACTACGTCAGCAACATGGAGATCATCTCCTATACGGAGGGCCTCCAGGTCGCGAGCGGCGAGCCGCTCATGGCCATGTGGGCGCGTGGCGCGCAGCGCCTGTTGCCGGCTGGCCAGGGCTGGCTCGACGTCAGCAACCCGCGAAATCCCGAGTACATTGATGCGGGCATGCGCATCCGTGGCTGTGTGGCCTACCACGAGGCTCGCGGCCGGTGGGTATTGATGGCGACTCATGGCCAGCCGCTGTCGGCTGCAATGCCAGGCGTTCCGCATGGCCGTTACCACGAAGAGGTGTTTCGCAGAGCTGTCGCTTACGACGGGCTGCGCGGCATCAGCACGTGGGATATCGACGATCCGAGCTCCCCGCAGCTGCTCAACGAGTTCAGCACTGGCGAGACTGGCAGCGGCACACACCACAATTACTGGGACGGCGGTCGATACGCCTATCTCGATGCCGGTTGGTCGGATCAGTTGCGTATGGAGAACGCCCAGCGCCCTCACGGTAACGGTCTCATGATCGTCGATATGTCAGATCCCGAGAACGTCACGGAGGTTGCGCGCTGGCATGTGCCCGGGCAATTGCTCGGAGAGGAAGACGAGTACAAGAAGTACTGGTTCGCCGGAGATCACGCCGCCTGGACGGCATCCCACGGCGCGCCGAGCACGCCGGTTCGCGTCGAGGACGGTGGCCGCTACGGTTACGGCGGCTTCGGTCACTTCGGCATGATCACGTTCGACTTCAGCGACATTCGCAATCCGCGAGCCGTCAGCCAACTCATGTGGGACTACGAGGCAATCGGCGGGATTCCGTATCATACGGTTCTGCCGATCATCGATGAGAACGGCGAGTTCAATAACATGATCATTGGCCTACCCGAGGCGATCGAGCCGGATTGCCGCGAACCGTTTATGGCTGTGCAGGTCATCGATGCCAGCGATCCCGCAAATCCCGAGATCGTGGGCCTGTATAGAAGGCCCAGGCCACCGGAGGACGCGCCCTATGCAGACTTCTGCCTGTCCCGGGGCCGCTTCGGCACGCACAACACGCACTCGATCATTCAACCCGGACGGTCGAATCCGAATCTCGTCGCGACGACGTGGTTCAACGCCGGCGTGCGAATCCACGACATCTCCGATCCGCGTAATCCGCGCGAGGTCGCATGGTATTTGCCGCCGCGTGCCGGAGAGATGGAGGACTACGACAGCTGGCGCCGGGGCGACACGGAAACCGTGTTCATCGAGTGGGACCGCAATTTGATTTGGGTCGGTACCCATACAGGCACGTATTGCCTCTCCTCGCCCGCGCTCGGACGCCCCGTGTTGCAGGCGCGCGAGATAGAGCGCTGGAGCCTGCCACACGGCAATCGCGGCTGGAACACTTGATGGCTAGTGGGTCATCGCATAGACAATGAAATTCACGCCCATGCGAAATGCATCTGCCGAGGGTTTTAACGGGTAGGAGCCGACATCGATGCGGTCCCAGAAGTTGGCGAGATCGTTGTTGAAGCACGCGACGCTGACGACGTGGCCTGCATCGTTCTGGAACCCGAAGAACACCGGCTCGCGACCCGGGTTGTAATCGGCGGTCGCCCGCAGATCCTCGAGTCCGAAGACGAGGTCGAAGATGGGCTCCTCGATCGTCATGGCATCGTAGCCGCGCTCCGGAAAGACGTTACGCATCTGCGACTGGAAATTGCTGAGCTGCCATTGGCCGTCGAAATCGTCGATGAGTAGGAACCCCCCGCGGAGCATGTACTCGCGCAAGTTCTCGGCCTGCTGAGGCGTCAACTCCATCTCGCCGGGCTCGGAGACGTAGGTGAACGGGTGGTCGAAAATCTCGTCGCTGCCGAGATCGAACAGTTGATAGGACTCAGGCTCGACGTCGATACGCGTCGAATTGCCGACGAACTCGTTCAGATGATATTCGGCCGCAGGATAGTTGTGCGACCAGCCCGCATGGCCGATGGCGCCGTTCGTTGCGAACCGCCAGCGGGCGGTTGTGAGCTCGGCAGTGGGTGGGTTGTTGGATCCTGGCTCTGGAAGATAGCGCCGGCCCCAGCCTTGCGCCGAGCTGATGCTCGTCGCGAGCACTATCGCAATCGGCGAGAAGATCAGCACGAGGCCACGGGCGGAGATGCTCATGGCTCGCAGAATACCATGCTGTCGCAGCGAGGCGTTGCGGTCTACCGCTATTGCGCAGCGACGCTGGACGAGTAGTATCGCCTTTCAGCGCAGGTCCCTTAGGATATTTCGGATGCGAAGAGGCGTCATCGTCATCACTGGTTTGCTGCTGGGTTCGACAATGCCGGCGGTCGCTCACCATAGCCGCGCGGGCTTCGAGCTCGACGCCGTGACAGCGGTGCAAGGACGCGTCGCGGATTTCAACTGGAGCAATCCGCACGTCTATATCGAGATCGAGTCCATCGACGAAGCTGGAGCGATGGCCACTTGGGTCATCGAAACTGACGCGATTCCGATACTGCTGCGCAGCGGCTGGACGTCCGAGAGTGTCAGTGTCGGTGACTCGGTGCTCGTGCGTGCCAATCCCGGTAAGGAGGGCAACGAGCAGCACGGCTTGCTCGTCTCCCTCGCGAAGGACGATGGCACGATCCTGTTGCCGCGTGCCCATTTCGAGCGCGACCTCGCGCCGGCCCGTGCGACTGCACGCGCTGACAGCCTGGCCGGCGTCTGGGAGCTGCCGTTTGGCGAGACGGGTGATTTCATGCAGCGCTGGGCTGCGCATGAGCTTACGCCTGCGGGCCGGGCGGGGTTCGAATCTTTCAGCCCCGAGGATCGTCCGTCCGGCAAGTGCATCGCTAACCCGACACCGCAATTCATGGCGATGCCGTTTCTGAACGAGATCGAGCTGCAGGACGATCGCATCATCATGCGCAGCGAGTTCCTGGATGCCGAGCGCGTTATCTACATGGACGGGCGCGAGCATCCGGCCGATGGCCCTCGAACGACTCAGGGTCATTCGATCGGCTCGTGGGAGGACGACGTGCTCGTCATCGATACAACCTTGTTCGCGGATCATCGAGCGCCGATCCGAGGGCCTAGAGAAGGCGTCCCATCCGGTGCACAGCGGCATGTCGTGGAGCGACTGCAACTCAGCGACGACGGCACGCGAGTGGACATAGAGTTTCTCGTCGAGGACCCTGAGTTTCTGACCGAGCCATTCACTGGCACGCTCGAATGGCGCTACGTGCCGGATTTCGAGCTGTCGAGCTTCACGTGCACGCTGCCGTAGAGATCACAACCAATGGAATCTAGAACAACCGGGGTCCACGTGCGTTTGCTGGCGGTGTTGAGCATTTCGACGGCGACGCTACTCGGCGCGCCGCAGGCGTTCGCACAGGCAGATCTGCAGGCGCTCTATGAAAGCCTGCAAGCACCGTTCAATCTCCAGTTGGCCGGGCGCCCGCAGTGGGACACGGTCGATGTCACGATCCACCACGTTGCGGGAGGCATCTATCAGATCCGCGGCGAAGGTGGAAACATCGGCATGTCGGTCGGTGAGGACGGCATCATTCTTATTGACGATCAGTTTGCGCCGCTGAGCGAGAAGATCATGGCGGCAATCCGTTCAGTTTCGGATGCGCCTATCCGCTTCCTGATCAATACGCACGTGCACGATGACCACGTCGGCGGCAACGCAATATTTGCCGAAATGGGGGCGACGATCATCGCCCACGACCGTGTTCGGATCCGGATGATGGAAGGCATACGCGGCAATCCGCCACTGGCGCGAGAGGCCTGGCCGGTCGTGACCTTCAGCGACCCGATCAGCCTGCACTTCAACGGCGAGGAAGTCCGCATCTTCCCGGTTCCGCCAGCCCATACGGACGGCGACATCTACGTGCATTTCACGGGTTCCAACGTATTGCACCTCGGCGATGCGTTTCGGACGACGGGCTATCCGAATATCGACACCGGCAATGGTGGCACGTACCAGGGCACGCTCGATGCGCTGCAGATTGCGATTGATCTCGCCGGCCCCGATACGCTGCTGATTCCCGGCCACGGTGTCGTCTCAAAACGGGAGGCTGCGATCGAGCTTCGCGATATCGCTGTCGAGGTGCACGGTCGCGTCGCGGCCCTGTTGGCGCAAGGCATGACGTATGAGGAGATCATCGCGGCAAAGCCGACCATCGACCTCGATCCGCGCTGGGGCTCGAGGCTCGATCGATTCCTACCCGGTATCTACCTCGATCTGACGGACTAGCGCTGGCCGGGCCCAGCATCTCTGGGGCGGCACGGCCCGTGTCATATCCCTCGTGGGACTGCTAGAATCCGCCGCGGAGCCTGGCGCCAACA
>JAOTTJ010000269.1 GCA_029864465.1 Gammaproteobacteria bacterium
CTAATCGACCACCTCTCTGCGCTGATGATGACGATCGTGACGTTCGTATCGCTCTGTGTGCACGTCTACACGATCGGCTACATGCACGACGACGACGGCTACCAGCGCTTTTTCAGTTACATCTCGCTGTTCACGTTCGCGATGCTCATGCTCGTGATGTCGAACAACTTCCTGCAGCTGTTCTTTGGCTGGGAGGCAGTTGGTGTCGTCTCTTATCTGCTGATCGGCTTTTGGTTCAAGCGCGACTCGGCCATTTTCGCGAACATGAAGGCCTTCCTCGTGAATAGGGTAGGTGACTTCGGCTTTTTGCTGGGTATTGCGACGCTCGTGATGTTTACGGGCTCACTCGATTACGTGCAGGTTTTCGGCCATGCGGAAAGGCTCGGCGGCGAGACGATGCAGATCCTTCCTGGCGCGGATTGGTCTGTGCTCAGCATTGCCTGCATCTGTCTCTTCATTGGCGCGATGGGCAAATCCGCACAAGTCCCGTTGCACGTCTGGTTGCCCGACTCGATGGAGGGCCCGACGCCGATCTCAGCGCTCATCCATGCCGCGACGATGGTTACGGCCGGCATCTTCATGGTCGCGCGCATGTCGCCGCTGTTCGAGCATTCCGTAACGGCGCTCAGCGTCGTGCTCGTGATCGGTGCGACGACGGCCTTTTTCACGGGTCTGCTCGGCATTGTGCAGACGGATATCAAACGCGTCGTCGCGTACTCGACGTTGTCTCAGCTCGGCTATATGACGGTCGCGCTAGGCGCTTCCGCCTATGCCGCCGGCATCTTCCATCTGGCCACACACGCGTTCTTCAAGGCGCTGCTGTTCCTTGCGGCAGGCTCGGTCATCATTGCGCTGCATCATGAGCAGGACATGCGCAACATGGGCGGGTTGCGAAAATACTTGCCGGTGACGTATTTCACATCGCTGATCGGCAGCCTCGCGTTGATCGGCTTTCCGGGCTTCTCCGGGTTTTTCTCCAAGGATGCGCTCATCGAGGCCGTGCACGCCTCGACGACGCCTGGCGCGCACTATGCGTACTGGTGCGTGCTGTTGGGCGTATTCGTGACGGCGCTGTATAGCTTCCGCATGTTCTTCCTCGTCTTCCACGGCGAGGAGCGCATCGACCCGCACGTCAAGTCGCATCTGCATGAGCCACCCGCTGTCGTGACCGTACCGCTCATAGCGCTGGCGATTCCGTCGGTTTTCATCGGCTGGCTGACGATCGGGCCTCTGCTGTTCGGCGAGTTCTTTGCCGAATCCATCTTCGTGCTCGAAGAGCATGATGTGCTGCGCGAGCTCGCGCTCGAGTGGCATGGTCCTGCGGCTTTCGTCACGCATGCGTTTGTTGCATCGCCCGCGCTCTATTTGGCCGCAGCCGGCGTGCTTGTCGCTTGGTTCTTATATATGTATCGGCCTGCGTTGCCTGGCAAGATCAAGGCGAAGCTTGGCCTGCTAAACCGGGTGCTCGTCAACAAGTACTACTTCGACTGGTTCAACGAGCAGGTGCTCTCTCGCGGAACGCGCGGAATCGCCGGCGGTTTGTCGCGAGTCGGCGATCAGCTCATCATTGACGGCCTTCTCGTCAATGGCAGCGCACGCGTCGTCGAGACTCTGTCCGGCGTCCTGCGCAAGCTGCAGTCCGGTTACCTCTACACCTACGCATTCGCGATGGTCATCGGGCTCGCCGTGCTGGCCGGTTGGCTCATCGTGGGGCAATAAACGATGAGCAGTCTGCCCCTACTCAGTATTCTGGTCTGGCTGCCGATCGCAGCGGCCGTCATCGTGCTCGCGCTGGGATCAGGCGGGCGGGCAGGGCAGGGCAAGATCGTCGCGCTCACGGCCTCGGTGCTGACGTTCGTGTTGAGCATCCCGCTCTATACGGGCTTCGACACGACGACAGCGCAAATGCAGTTCGTCGAGCAGATACCGTGGATTACGCGATTCGAAGTGTTCTATCACTTAGGAATAGACGGCATCTCGTTGCCACTGATACTACTAACGACGTTCCTGACGCCGCTCGTCATCATCGCCGGTTGGGAAGTCATTCAAGTCCGGCCGGCGCAATATTTCGCCGCTTTTCTCGTGCTCGAAGGGCTCATGATCGGCGTGTTCTCGGCACTCGATGGGCTGCTGTTCTACGTATTCTGGGAAGCGATGTTGATCCCGATGTTCATCATCATCGGCATCTGGGGCGGCGAGCGGCGCATCTACGCGACGGTCAAGTTTTTCCTCTACACGTTCCTCGGCTCGGTATTCATGCTGGTCGCGCTGATCTACATGTATCTGCAAGCCGGTAGCTACTCGATTCTCGAGTTCCACGCATTGCCGCTCGGGATGCAGGAGCAGGTGCTGATCTTCTTCGCATTCCTCCTCGCGTTTGCCGTCAAGGTCCCGATGTGGCCGGTACACACGTGGCTACCGGACGCGCACGTCGAAGCGCCGACCGGCGGCTCCGTCATTCTGGCGGCCGTGCTGCTGAAGATGGGCGGGTATGGCTTCGTGCGCTTCAGCTTGCCGATCGCGCCCGATGCCAGCCAAGCACTCGATTGGCTCATGATCAGCCTGTCGCTGATCGCCGTCGTCTACATCGCGTTCGTCGCGCTCGCGCAGCAGGACATGAAGAAACTGATCGCGTACTCGTCGATTACGCATATGGGGTTCGTGACGCTGGGCTTTTTCGTGATTTTTGCGATCGCGGCCAACGCCGAAGGTAGCGCCGGGGCGCGGCTGGCCTTGCAGGGCGGCATGGTGCAGATGATCTCCCACGGCCTCATCTCGGGCGCGCTGTTCCTTTGTGTCGGCGTCATGTACGACCGGCTTCACAGTCGGGAAATCAGTGCTTACGGCGGCGTCGTCAACACGATGCCGAAATTCGCCGCACTCATGGTGTTTTTCGCGCTCGCGAACGCGGGGCTACCGGGCACGTCGGGCTTCGTCGGCGAGTTCTTCGTGATTATCGGCACCTTCCACGCGAGCTTCTGGCTCGCGTTTCTGGCGGCCACGACGCTCGTGCTCGGTGCGGCGTACACGCTCTGGCTCGTCAAGCGGGTCGTTTTTGGCGACGTTACCAACGACGGCGTGGCATCGTTGCAGGATATCGGCGCGCGAGAGTTCTTCATGCTTGCGGTGCTCGCCATCGCAGTACTGCTGCTCGGCGTCTGGCCGATGCCGCTCGTCGAGCTCATGGAGTCATCCTTGGGTAATCTGCTCATCCACGTCGGTCAGTCGAAGCTGTAGGGGTCTTGCATGCCTGATCTACAACTAGCGGCAGCCGAAATTTTCCTCGTTTGCGCGATCTGCGTCGTGCTCGTCGTGGACGTATTCTTGTCCGACGCGAAACGTATGGTGACGTTCCGGTTGGCGATGCTGTCGCTCGTCGGTACTGCCGTCTGCTCGTTTTATTACATTCCGGAGCGGGCGGTTACCGCCTTTAGCGATAGCTTCATTCTCGATCCGGCAAGCGCGGTCATGAAGATGTTCGCGTATCTGGTCGTTGCGCTCGTGTTCTTGTACTCGCGTGATTATCTAATCAGGGCAGGGTTGTTCAAGGGTGAGTTTTTCATCCTCGGCTTGTTTGGTTTGCTCGGTATCATGGTCATGCTGTCAGCGCACAGCTTGTTGACGCTCTATCTCGGGCTCGAGTTGCTTTCGTTGTCTTTATACTCGCTCGTCGCGTTCGACCGAGACTCACCGATTGCGACCGAGTCGGCCATGAAGTACTTCGTGCTTGGCGCCATTGCCTCAGGGACGCTGCTCTACGGCATCTCGATACTTTACGGGGTGACGGGCACCGTGAATCTCGGCGAGCTCAGCGCACATTTCGCGCAGCCCGGTGCCGTGACCATGCCAGCGCTGCTCGGCCTCGCGTTCGTCGTCGTCGGTGTCGCATTCAAGTTCGGCGCCGTGCCGTTTCACATGTGGCTGCCGGACGTTTATCAGGGTGCATCGACGCCCGTCACGGCATTCGTCGGCTCTGCGCCGAAGATCGCGGCGTTCGCGCTCACGTGGCGTGTGCTGTCGGAGGGGCTCGGCGACATGCACAGCAGTTGGCAGGACATGCTGGCGCTACTTTGCGTGTTGTCGCTCATCATCGGCAACGTCGTTGCGATCGCGCAGAGCAACATCAAGCGCATGCTGGCCTACTCTACGATCTCGCACGTCGGTTTCATTCTCATGGGTTTCGTCGCAGGCACGGAGGATGGCCTACAGGCAGCGATGTTCTACACGTTGGTCTACTCGCTCATGGCCGCAGCGGCTTTCGGTATGGTCATCGTGCTGAGCCGCAAGGGCTTCGAGGCCGAGAATCTCGAGGATTTCAAAGGGCTCAACGCGCGCAGCCCATGGCTTGCGTTCGTCATGCTCATGATCATGTTCAGCATGGCGGGCGTGCCGCCGTTCGTCGGCTTTTATGCCAAGCTCGTGGTGCTCGGCAGCGTCATCGATGCCGGGCTGCTGTGGCTTGCGATGGTCGGTGTCCTGCTGGCCGTCGTCGGTGCTTTTTACTACCTACGGGTCGTCTGGTTCATGTACTTCGTCGAACCGGTAGACGACAGCCGGCTCGAGGCGGCCACGGATCTGCGCTTCGTAATCAGCGCAAATGGCCTCGGTTTGCTGGCGCTGGGGGTCTTCCCGGGCGTGCTATTGAACCTCTGCGCCCGCGTTATCGGCTGAC
>JAOTTJ010000270.1 GCA_029864465.1 Gammaproteobacteria bacterium
GCCGCCGGAAGATTGGCTGGTATAAGTTGATCTGTTGGTACGGTGCCGCGCTCACAGCTTCACCTTGTCGTGGCGCAGAGCGGCGCCGATCGCCGGCAGGCAAAGTCGCTGCGCATGTTCGTCGAGCTCGGCTGCACTTTCGACGAGCGCAGCCAGTTCTACATTGCGTACGGAGACGCCGAGCTCTCTGGCCATTTGATCCTGATCGGATGCTGTGAGCCCAACGGTGTGGAGCACGGCGATCGCCTGTTGTTCGTAGTGGCTCTCGAAGTAGTCGAGTGACCGGCGTGTCTCGAGCGCAAGACCTGCAACGAGTTCCGAGCGCAGCCCGTCGGCGTCGCGCAGCGAATCGACGCCCGTCTCGATGTGCCGCGTCAAATAGAGCACGCCCTGGCGAACGAGCAGCAGTACGCCACTTGTCTCAGCGAGATAAAGAAATGCGACACCGCGCCCGTCCTCCTCGAGGCGGGCGGCAATATTTCGCAGGCTGAGCTCGACAATCTCGATGGCATCGAGATTCAGCCCCGCGGTCTCGGCGGCCGTGACTTCGGCCCGCACGTCCGTTGCCTTCGCCACGACGGCATACATCATCCGATCTGGGCCACCGCGGCTTTGGTTTGGCATCTGAAAGACGTCGATGACGGCGTCGTCGATGTGAAAATCGATGAGGTCCTTGATCCGCCACCGCACGGCGCCGAGCAGCTCGTCGCCCGGAACCTGGGGTGCCTCGACGAGCAGCATGTGGTAAGCGCCCGACGGTAGGACCGTCGTCGCCGGCAGCCTGCGGTTAGGCAGCCGGCGCGCAAGCCTTGGGAGCGTGTCGGCGTCCTGATCGGGTTCGAACTCGCAGTAGATCAGCGTGGGTTTCGACGCCGTTACGGATGCACATATCTGTGCGACAGCGAGCCCCTCGGGTCCGCGAAACACGCCGATCTGCCCGCTTTTATCGTCGAGTCGTCTGAAGATTGACCGCATGGTCGCTCACTTTCCAATAGCCCCTGCCGGGGCTGTCCTCCAGCCAATGCTGACCCTCGGCGGGCCGGAAGCTGCCCGTCGCAGGTCGCGATTAAACTTAATGCGTCGGCTAGACCTGCTATGAGAGGCGGTTCTCAGTATTGATTGCAGGCGAAACAACCGCGTCCTGCGCACGGTTGTAATGTGACGTGTTTCACACTCGCTCTCTGCGGTTGTAACTCCCATGCCTGCAAATGGCCGGGGTGATCGTGCCGCTGCCATCGACGCGCCCGGCGATCGGTTTTGGCGCATGGATTTCGATGGCACGCGTTCCGCAAGCGGGGCGATGCGGAGGGGTCCGATAGGTTCTAAGATACGCGCATGAGCCCGCCCGCATTGTCCGACCACCGTCTCGCTGTCGCGCCGATGATGGAGCGAACGGACCGCCATTGCCGTTATTTCTTGCGGTTGTTGGCGCCGCATGCATGGCTGTATACGGAGATGATCACGGCACGTGCATTGCTGCATGGCGCGCGCGAGCGACTGCTGGCGTTTCATCCGGCCGAGCATCCTATCGCGGTTCAGCTCGGTGGCGGCGCGCCGGCCGAGCTTGCGTCGGCGGCTCAGCTGGCGACGAGCGCCGGTTACGATGAGATCAACCTCAACGTCGGCTGTCCGAGCGGGCGCGTGCAGGCCGGCTGCTTCGGCGCGGCCCTGATGGCCAATCCGGCGCTCGTGGCTGAATGCGTGCAGGCAATGCGCGACGCGAGCGGGCTACCGGTTACCGTAAAGACGCGGCTTGGCATCGACGATCTCGATAGCTATTCGCACCTGTGCGAGTTCGTTGCGGCTGTCGCAGCCGCGGGTTGCCGCACGGTATTCGTGCATGCTCGCAAGGCGTGGTTGAGCGGACTCAGTCCTAAGGAGAATCGCGACATACCGCCGTTGGATTACAAGCGCGTGCATCGCCTCAAACAGGATTTTCCGGAGCTCGAGATCGTCATCAACGGTGGCTTGAGCGCCGTCGATACCGCAACGGCGCAACTCGAGCACGTCGACGGCGTCATGTTGGGACGTGCTGTCTACCGGGATCCCTATCTATTCGCCGCGCTCGATGCCCAGTTGTTTGGCGGCGTGTTGCCTTCGCGTGCGGCCGTTCTCGAGGCAATGCTGCGTTACGCTGCGAGCGAGGTTGCCAAGGGGACGCCGCTGCGTGCGATAACTCGCCATCTCATGGGGCTCTACGCGGGGTTGCCCGGTGCGCGAGGCTGGCGGCGCACGCTGGGCGAGCTCGATGACGGTGTTGGCGGTTTGCGGCAGCTCGAGCAAACGGTCGTCGAACGTCTTGTGGCTTAACGCACGGCAACGTGCCGCATGGGACGATCAGCTACCAAGGGACCGGTAATGTGGCTACAATGCCGGCCCGATTCAATCGCCGTTCAATACTCTTCATTCAGGTAACAAAAATGGGCGCACCCAAGCCGAAAAAGCCAACGCTTGCCGAGCAAGCTGATATTCACGAGCTGTACGAGGAATCTGTTCAGAGCGTAGAGACGGAGATCGAGTTTCTGCAAACGACGTTCCGCGAGCTCAGGCAGCGTGATGCGAAGAGTTTTCGCGAAGATTTTTGCGGCACGGCGAGCGCGTCATGCGAATGGGTGCGCACCGGCGACGATCATTACGCGATCGGAGTCGATATCGACGGTGATGTGCTCGAGTGGGGCCGTAAGAACCGTGTCGGCAAGCTGCCCGAGGCGAGTCGGGCGCGTGTGCAATTGCTCAACGATGACGTGACTACCGTTACAGCCGGTCCAGTCGATATTGTCGGCGCGTTCAATTTCAGCTATTGGGTCTTTAACACGCGCGAGAGAATTCGCGACTATTTCTCACGCGTCCGCGATGCGCTCGTGGAGGATGGCGTGTTCTTTCTCGATGCTTACGGTGGGTCGGAAGCGTACGAGACGCAGAAAGAGAAGACCAAGTACGACGGCTTCACGTATATCTGGGATCAGGCCGAGTTCGAGCCGGTGACAGGTCGGGCCGTATGCCACATTCACTTCAAGTTTCCCGACGGCTCGAAGATCAAGAGGGCGTTCAGCTACGAATGGCGTCTGTGGACGCTTCCTGAGATCAGGGAGTTGCTCGAGGAGGCCGGGTTCTCGAAGGTCTCAGTCTATTGGGAAGGCGAGGACGAGGACGGCGAAGGCAACGGCGAGTTCAGCGAGGACCCTCGCGGCGAGGCAGATCCAGCGTGGATCGCCTATATCGTCGCGCAGAAATAGCGCCGACGCGGGGATGCGGTCTCGCGCCTCGTGCGCCTGCCCTGACGAGTGCCACAATGTCTCGTTGCGTACTGCTGTTTCGCAAGCAATGCGGCGCTTTGCGATAGGTTCTATAATCCCCCGCACGCACTTTTAGGAAGACAGCCCATGGGCCGGGATGTCGAACTCGCTATCGTGTTTGCCGATGTCGTCGGCAGCACGCAGCTCTACGAGCAGCTAGGCGACGATCAGGCGCGCGACATGGTCGCGCGTTGTCTGGAGATCATGCGCGAGGCGACCGAGAGCGAAGGCGGCAGCGTCATCAAGACGATGGGCGATGAGATCATGTCGACCTTCGAGCAAGCCGACCCCGCGATGAACGCTGCCAGGCGAATGCAGGAGATCATCAGTGCCGACCCGGCGCTGGCTCACGACGGCGGTCATGTGGCGATAAGAATTGGTTGTCACTTCGGCCCGGTCGTCGAGGAGCTTCACGATGTGGTCGGCTCCGCCGTGCATACCGCGAACCGGATGACGAGCCAGGCCAAGGCCGGGCAGATCATCACGACCGCTGGCATGGTCGATCGCCTGTCGGCGGAGTGGCGTTCTCTGTGTCGTGAGATTGACGTCGCGACCATTCGCGGTCGTGCCGACGAAGTACTGCTGTTCGAGGTGCTCTGGCAGCCGGACGAGGCGACGAACATGTTGCCCACGGTCGGTTTCGGAGCGTCAACCCGTCGCAAGCGGCGTCTAACCCTGCGATTCCAGGGCACCGACATTATCGTGGGTGAAGGGCGCAAGACTGCGACGCTGGGGCGATCCGACGATAATGACGTCATCGTCCGGGGTAATCTCATTTCGCGCTTGCATGCGCGAGTCGAGGCGAGCAAGGACCGTTTCACGTTGGTCGATGAGAGCACGAACGGGACGTTCGTTCGGACAAGTGCTGGCGAGGAGCTTTATGTTCGCCGTGACAGCACCCCGCTGACGGGTGAGGGGGTCATCGGGCTCGGTCGCGTCGCTCAGCCGGACAGCGACCTGGCCGTTTACTACCACGTCGAGGACTAGCCCGGTGTGATACCGGGCGTGGCCCGCGGGCGTGCGCCCGTGCTCCGCCTAGTCTGAAAGACGCTCGGTAATTCGCGCGAGCTCCTCGCGCAGACGTTGCGGCACTCTCTCGCCGAACGTGTCGAAGTACTCGCCGATTTGCTGCATCTCATCGCGCCACTGCGCCGGATCGACGGCCAGTAGCTGGCCGAGCGTCTCGTCGCTGACGTCGATTCCTGTCAGATCGATATCCCCAGGGCTCGGCAGATCGCCAATAGCGGTCTCTTCGGCGTCGACGCGGCTCTCACAGCGCTCGATGATCCAGCGCAACACGCGCAGATTCTCGCCAAAGCCGGGCCAGAGGAAGCGGCCGTCGCTGTCGCGCCGGAACCAATTCACGTGG
>JAOTTJ010000271.1 GCA_029864465.1 Gammaproteobacteria bacterium
GTGGTTCTACCAAAAATACTGTGATGCAAACGGTCAACCGGTACTAGCGCCGGACGCCGTCTCAGACCGCGCTCTCGACTGGGTACGTTATCAGGCACTCGAGATGCTCAAGCGCTTGCCAGCCGCGGCGCAAGCGATGATCCTCAACGGCGGTCAGATTGCGATCAAGGGGGAAGAACAGGTTCTCACGCAGATTCCGGAGTACAGCGACCTCTACTGGCTTTACCCAGAGTACGACTGGGATCTACTTCCGGGCGTCGGCGCAGTTTTCGAGCGACCGGTTACCTCGACGACGGAAGAGAACGTCCTGTGTCTCGACCACGACGCTTATAGAGGATTCAGCGTATTCATTCACGAGTTCGCGCACTCGATTCACTTGATCGGCCTGACAACCGCAGACCCGGCTTTCGAAACGCGACTAAAACTCACCTACGAGACCGCGATTGCCTCGGGCCTGTGGGAAGGTGAGTACGCCGCAAGCAACTATCTCGAGTACTGGGCAGAAGGCGTCACGATCTGGTTCAATGCTCACTGGTCGGATTGGAACGAGCCGGGTGTGATCAATACGCGTGAGAAACTAGCCCAATACGACGATGGGCTATATCGGCTCATTAGAGAATTCTTTTCGGAGGACGAGATCGCGAGGTGTCCTCCAACGCAACTGTGACGGGATAGTCATTGAGCCCCGCCAGGACTACCGCGTAGCATCCGCTGGGCCATAACGCCGCTTGGCTCGCGAATGAGCCGCTGTCTTCGGCTTTGTGCGAAGCGTTACAGTCGATCTACGTTCCTCTGACGACAGCGCGCTTAATCCGCAGTCACCTCGAACGCAAAGCGGAACCCGGGCAGATCCTCGCCGGGATGGTCGGCCGCGTAGGTAAGCTGCGGCATCCGGTAGTTGTTCGGGATCTCGTTCTCGCCCTTGTAGATACCCGGATACACGTCGATGAAATGCCAGCCGGGCTCGCCCGTCGCCTGCATGTAGATCGTTAGATCTCCCTGGCTGTTGAAGGAGCACGCATATCCGACGTAGGCGTTGTCATAGGTGACAAGGACGATGTTCGAGGTTTCCGTCCAGCCGCCGCCTTTGAGATGCAGCGTAAACTGCGTGCCGACAGGCCCGCTCGTGATATCGAGCGGTAGCGCCGTTGTCTTCACGAAGTGAGTGCCGCGCAGCATCGTGCCGTCGGCATCGATCCAGAGCCCGTGCAAGCCACCGAGATCGTCGGGCGTCTCGAACTCGAACGTGATTTTGCCGCTGGCATCTACCGTAGCCTCAGCGACGGGCGTTGAGGATGCGGCCCAGCCGTCGCCATCGATGCGGTTACCAATCACGCGTGTCCAGTTGAGCTCATAGGTATTTCCCGGCTGAAACCCATCGGCGCTCACGGTAACTAGCTCTCCGACGCCGGAGAAACGCGGTTCCGGCACGAGCTCGCCCGTCGGCGGCGCAAGGCGAACTTTCGTCTGCGCCTGCGCGGGCGCGGGCGGCGGCAGAATTGGATCGCCCTCTGTCACGGTAAAACGCTCAGCGAAACGCGGTCGATCGGGACTTGGGCTCTGCTCCTGGTTGCGATACGCAAAACCGAACTGCCCGTGAATGACCTCGAGAATGTGGTCGCCCACGTGTCCCGTGGCGGGAATCGTGAAACTCGCCGAGCCGTGAGTCGTCACGGCTGACGCCCATCCCGTCCAGCGGTTGTCGTAGAGAACGTGCCAGGACCGCTCGAGGTCGCGATAGCCCATGCCTTTGATCTCGACGTTGATCGGCGTGCCGATTGGTCCGCTTTGCGGGTAGATGTCGACAGTCATGTCGATCGAGTAGGCAACTTGCGTGAACAGGCGATCGCCCTGTTGCAAGACGATGTCGTGGTCGAAGCCGAAGTCCTCGGGCGTCTCGAACGTGGCCTCGAGCCGGCCGTTCGCATCGCTCCTAACGACACCCATCTCGTATGCAGTGGGCACGAACTCGCGGCCATTGTACTCCCAGTCAGTCACGTTCCAATGACCGTTGACGGTGCGCCAGACGAGCTGGAAGTCCTCGTGTGGAGGTAGACCCTCGGCTGTGACCGTAAACGGCTCACCGATCTCGCCGTGAAGCGGCGCAACGCGCATCGTGCCGACGTAGCCACCCTGCGGCCTGCCGACCTCGACCTCCTCGCCAAAGTCCGAAGTGGACGCCGTCGGTGAAAAGAAAAAGAGAATGACGGATAACGAACCGGCAAACGGCCCGAAGTGAGCTCTCATTGGACCTCTCCTATCGAGAAGAGATATTGCTTTTTTATTGGGCTGCCGCCATCGTCGGCGCGCCGTCGACGATCGTGAGCTGAGACGCCGGGCGAGTAAACGGCTCCCAGGTCACGACGCTGCCGTCGTTCATCGTCACGAGGACTTTGTAGCCCAGTGAGCCCGTGGGGTAGCCGGTGGGCACCGTCCACGAGTTTGCCCAGAAATAATCCGTCGGCGGGTTACCGTGTGGGCCGTAATCGAGCGACACCGTGTCGCCGCTGCCGAGTTCCACGACGACGCTGCGAACGCCCGAGTCGTCGACGACGCTGCCGTCCGGCGCGAGAAGTCTGAGGCGCCACGCGATGGCCTCGCCGCGCGTAAACCGGCTCTTCAACACACACCAGGGCCCCGCCTGACCATCGAGCCGATGACTGACGATGTCACCTTCGAAAAACAGCTTGCCTGCGGGCTCGGTACGGCTCTGCGCAGCCGCAGTCCCTGAAAACGCGGTGAGTGCAACCGACAGACAGATGGCAAAAAGCGTGACGGATCTCATCGGAATCCCCCTTAGTGTTCTAATCCGGAGCATACGTGCCCGGGCGAATCTACTGAGCAGCATACGCCGTCTGCCCGTTAGCTTCAAAGGGTACGGAGAGAGACGGCGGACCGAAGATAATCAAGGACTTGCGGACGTAGTAATCTGCACCGTCGAGTCGTGCATCCAACCGGTGTCCTCATTGCCGATCGTCTTGGCCTCACCGCGCTGGACGATGTCGTGCCGGCCCTCGTACCACCGCAAAACGATGCTCGTCTCCCTGAGCTCTGGCGACAGCTGCACTTGTACCCACTCGCCCTGCCGCCCAATCACGGGCAGGACCGTGCCCTCCGGCACCATGAGCATCATGACCGAGGCCGTCGATGGCGCATCGTGAATGGCTGCATGGCTTGTCGGCACGCGCGCCTGCTCCTGCGACGCAGACGCCTGGCCGAAGCCCGGCGAGGCGCGCAGCACGAGAATCACGGCCACGACGAGAACGCTTGCAGCGACCTGCCACTGCAGGCCCCCGGCCCGAAGGACTCGAAACTGACGAACGTCTTGCATGCCAGATAGTGAATAACGGATCATGAGATGTGTCAAGACAATTCGCGCAGACGGTGAACTAACGTGAAACTCTTCCAAACGACCTCGTTCGCGATTCTGGGCGCGCTCGCACTGACCGCCTGCAGCCCAGCTCCAGAAACCAGCTCGATGCCGGCGACGGATTCGCGATCATCGCTGATGATGCAGGCGATGCCGATGGGTGATTACGAGGTCGTCTTGAATTGGCCCAAGCCGCTACCGGATGACGACATCTCCCACGACGGCTGGACCTGGGGATCAGGTGCCGGCGTCTTTCCGGAGAGCCCGGACAAAGTTTGGGTATCACACCGCGGTGAGATAGAGCTGCCGGAAGGTGCCGAGCCGTGGATCTGCCCTTGCCTGCTCGACCCACGACGCACGAACACGGGTCGGCGCGACTACTCGGGGAGAGACTACCCCTACGAGATGCGTCGTCATCACATCGTCTTTGCCGTCGACGGCGACGGCAACACGATCGAAGAATGGTTACAGCACGATGCGTACTTCACGCCGCCGCGCGGTTCAGGTCTCGGCGAGGTCAGCCGTGGGCCGCACAAGATCCTGCAAAACCCCTACGATCCCGAGCGGCACATCTGGGTCGTCGACGACGATCAGCACATGATCAGCATTTTCACGAATGACGGCGAGCTCGTGAAGGTCATGGGTGAGCGTGGCGTACCCGGGCGGGGGCCGAACAACTTCAGCCGGCCGACCGACATTGCCTGGCTTCCCGACGGCACATTTTTCGTCTCGGACGGCTACACCGGCACTCGCGTCGCGAAGTTCGACCCCGACGGTAACTTCATCATGGATTGGGGGCGCCCGCCGCGCGACCCGGCTAAACCTGGACCGTACGAGTTCTGGTCCGTGCACAGCATCGGCATCAGCAACGACCGCCGGCTCTTCGTCGTCGACCGCGAGCATCACCGGATGCAGGTATTCGATGAGAACGGTGTATTTCTCGACATGTGGCCGACGGGACACCAGTCACAGATTCTCGCGCACACGGTGACGGTCGACGACTTCGTCTGGGTCGCAGACTGGACGACGGATCGGCTCGTCAAGTACGACCTCGACGGCGGCTACGTCCTCGACATCGGCGGCCACGGGGCACTACCGGGGCAATTCGATGGTGTGCACCAGATCGAGGTCGATCAGGACGGCAACCTCTACGTCACCGAAGTCTGGAACGACCGCTCGCAGATGTTCCGGCCCAAGCCCGATGCGGATCCTGCGAAATTGATCCAGCGCCGGGTTGGCCAGCAGTAACCGGGCTCGCTGCGGCGCTTCCTGGTCTCACCGCACCACGGGC